>DATBRN010000080.1:0-5275 GCA_036560225.1 Pyrinomonadaceae bacterium
AAAACTGAGATTATTGACTACCAGCCGGGGGAAGAAGCGGGTCTCAAAGGTGTGACATTCAGAGTGGAAGGTGAATACGCCTACGGCTTACTGGCAGCTGAAGCCGGAGTGCATCGACTGGTGCGCATTTCTCCCTTTGACCAGGCCGCTCGCCGTCATACCTCGTTTGCATCGCTGTTTGTTTCTCCGGAGATAGACGAAACCATCGAATTGGAAATCAACGATAGAGACCTGCGCGTTGACACCTATCGAGCCACCGGCGCCGGCGGTCAGCACATCAACACCACCGACTCGGCCGTTCGCATTACTCATATCCCCACGGGCATTGTCGTGCAATGCCAGAACCAACGTTCACAACATCAAAATCGTGCCGTCGCAATGCAAGTTCTCAGGTCGCGGCTATATGAACTGGAACTGGAAAAGCGAAAAGCTGAGACTGCAGAGCTGGAAGCCAACAAGGCGGACATTTCTTTCGGATCGCAGATCAGGAGCTACGTGCTCGCGCCTTACCAACTGGTGAAGGATACCCGCACTAAGTTGGAGCGTGGCAACGTGGATGCTGTGCTTTCAGGCGACATAGATGACTTTATTAAGGCGTATCTGCTCGCCAAGAAGGCAGCTTAGTTTAGAGTGCTTTCGACGCTACGCGTCGAAGGCAGCTGTTCAGAAGTTCTGAAGATCGGACAGTATCGGAGTTGAGATGGCTACTACCGAGTTTGAGGAGAGGCCGAGAATAATCACTCCGGGAAATACTCGCCGGAATGAAATCATGGCGATCCTGCTGCTTGCCGTTGGCTTGCTGCTTACGCTATGCCTGGTATCAGGTGCCTTCTATCCTGGCGACCCTTCATGGAATTCAGTGGGTCAACCGGAAACGCGCAACTGGGCCGGAGCTATCGGAGCGAATGTGGCGGCGGCTTTGTTTCAGTCAATAGGACTCGCGGCCTATCTGCTTCCTTTTCTCTTGCTGGCTGCTGCCTGGCGACGATTCAAGACCCGCAGCTTTCGTGCGCCACTATCCCGCTTGCTTGGCCTGATACTTCTGACTCTGGCGGCATCGGCTCTTCTCTCCATCTCCAACATCCAGCCCATCTTTGATTCAAGCGTGCAACCGGGAGGAATGGTGGGAACGCTGATCTCACGTGGTCTCGCAAGCGGCCTGAACACCGTCGGCGCAACCGTGCTTTTGATCGCCTTTGCCGCAACCGGATTGCTGCTGGCCACAAACTTTTCCTTCATCGGCTTGTACCAAAAACTGATCGGCCTCATGTCCGGGCGTTTCGTCTCAGTTCGCACCATTCCCTCACGATTCAAAGCTTGGCGCGAAGCACGCCGCCAGCGTGCGGTCTTGCGCAAGGAACAACGTGCGGCCCTGAAGACAGAGCAGTTGGCAGCGCGTAATGCGCTAAAGGTATCAACTGATTTGAGTGCGGAAGAACGCATCGCACAATTCATGAAGGATGATGTCCCTGCCGGAATCAGCAACGAAGTGCTAAGTCCCGGTGAGACAGCCAGCGTGTTACAGGGAACAACCATTCAAGGCTCGACAGGACCCGCGCGCGCGGCTGCCGCTGGCGTTGGAGCTCTCGGAGCAACCGTAGTCAGCAGCCCCTCTGGACGTCGTTCGATTTTTCCCTCACGTGGCGGAACAGCAGTCGCTGACGAAGAGCTGGAAGTTGAGGAGATGGTCAAGGGTGCATCGGTATTACGCACGAAGGGTGAGGCGCCTGCCGCTGGCAAGCTTCCTTTCGATGCGGATCGCGCTCGGCGTGTCTCTTATACCGACTATGCCATGCCACCAATGGAGTTCTTGAACGAGGCGCCGCCTCCCAGTGAACAAGCAGATGCCGAACTGCTTGGCCTGGCGACGCGTTTGGCTGAAAAATGCAAAGAGTTTAACGTCACCGGTCAGATCAAACACATCTGTCCCGGCCCGGTGGTAACCACGTACGAGTTCAAACCGGATCCGGGCGTCAAATACTCTCGCGTCGTTTCCCTGGTTGACGATCTTTGTCTGGCGCTAAAGGCGGAGTCCATTCGCATCGACCGCATGCCGGGCAAACCTCACGTCGGCATCGAAGTGCCAAACCCACGCCGCGAAACAATCTTCCTGCGCGAAGTAATTGAGTCGCGCGCATTTCGCGAGTCCGCTTCTAAACTAACCATTGGGCTCGGTAAGACCATTGATGGGCTCAACTACGTAGCCGATCTCGCGAAGATGCCCCACCTCTTAATTGCCGGAACCACCGGCGCCGGCAAGTCAGTTGGCGTAAATGCACTAATAGTATCGATTTTGTATCGCGCGCGGCCGGATGAGGTTAAGTTTATCTTGATTGATCCGAAGCGGTTGGAATTAGGGCTTTACGAAGACATTCCTCATCTGGCCGCGCCCATCATCACCGATCCCAAGCTCGCCTCCCGTTCATTGAAATGGGCTGTAGCCGAGATGGAACGGCGCTATCGCGATCTCGCCGGCTGGGGCGTGCGCAATATAGACGGTTACAACACTGAGATCATGCGCCGTAATCTAATCAAGGAGTACGACGACAAAGGGGAACCGCACAAACCACTTCCCTACATCGTAATCATTATTGATGAATTATCCGATCTGATGATGACCTCCGGACGCGAGGTTGAGGAATCTATCACCAGGCTGGCGCAAATGGCACGTGCCGTTGGCATTCACCTGGTTCTGGCAACGCAACGTCCCTCGGTTGACGTAATCACCGGGCTGATTAAGGCAAACTTCCCCTCCCGTATTTCTTTTCGCGTGTCGTCCAAGGTTGATTCGCGGACGATCATAGATACCAACGGTGCCGAACACCTGCTGGGACGCGGCGATATGCTCTTTCTGCCGCCCGGCACTTCCCGCCTGATTCGTGTTCACGGCGCCTACGTTGATGAGACTGAGATTGGGCGCATAGTCAATCATGCTAAATCTCAGGCCAAACCTGAGTACAACGAAACGATCACGCAGTCGGAAGAAGAGGCGCTCGGTCTCGAGGAGAGTAATGGCGAACACGACGAGCTCTTCGAAGAAGCTCTGCGGATTTGCGTCGAAATGAAACGAGCCTCTACGTCCGTGCTCCAGCGCCGCTTACGCATTGGCTACGGCCGCGCCGCCGCAATTCTCGATATCATGGAACGCGAAGGACTCATCGGCCAGGCAGACGGCTCGCGGCCGCGGCCGGTGCTTGGACGAGCTTATGAAATGATGGCGCAGTGGGACGAAAACGGCGACGCGGAGTAGATTCTAGACCGATACCCACTTAACAGATTTCTTGCTTCCCGAGTTTCCCAGCAATAGTGAAAGTCGTTTGCCTCACTCTAGATTGACATGTAACATTGCCGAAACATTTTTCCACGCGAACTGTGGAAAAATCTGTGGAGAACGCACCATAAAACATCCGAACTTTTGAAATCATTAGACTTTTAGCCCAGTGCACACACGAGCGGCAGTCTTACAAACTCTTCACGAACATTTACTTGCATACGTGAAACAGAGTCCCCTACCAGCAAGGTATCAAACGTCACTGACTGTTTTGGTGTTATGCGCCCTCGCTCTTTCCGTCGGCGCTTGCGCTACTCAGTCTCGAAGCGTTTCGTCAGAAGTACGAGCGAGGTTCGACGCTTCAAAAGCCAATCGAGGTTCTTTAATAAACATCAACACTGCATCGTCGCAGGAATTGGATAAGCTACCTGGAATAGGCAAGGTGGTGGCTGAGCGAATCATCGCTCATCGCCAGCAATACGGACCCTTTCGGCGGGCCGAGCATCTGATGATGGTGCGTGGGATTAGCGATCGAAAGTTTCGTGAAATGCGGGTTTGGATTGTTGCGGAGTAGGCCTCGTCCCGCCCTCCCCGTGACCCGATAGATGCCATGTTACAATTCCAGACTAACTCGATAATTCAGGAGAAACACCATGCCCTACTCAGAATTGATGATCCGTCCAATGCGTGAGGAGTTGACTCGAATCGGTGTTGAAGAATTAAGAACACCCGAAGACGTTGATAAGACTGTGAATAGTGAAGGAACTGTAATGGTCGTCGTAAATTCGATTTGCGGTTGTGCTGCCGGGAAAGCCAGGCCGGGCATCGCCCAGGCGCTGCAACACAACGTGCGACCGGACAGAGTTGCCACTGTATTTGCCGGCGCGGATATCGAAGCAACCGAAAAAGCGCGAAGCTACTTCACCGGCTACGAACCCTCTTCGCCCTCGATCGCCCTGCTAAAGGAAGGGAAACTGGTATGGATGTTGGAAAGACGCCAGATCGAAGGTAAAGACGCTTCGCAGGTTGCGAGTGAACTCACACACGCCTTTGATCAATACTGCGCCAAGTCTGAGGCCACTGCGAGCTAGTAAATCTGTAGGAGCGGCACTCCGTGGCCACACAGATTTCCAAATTGCACGTTTAGAAAGGGCACTTGTGCCCCGCCCCGGGGAGGCAGACAAGTCTGCTCTCTAAACGGACGACTTAAAACAATTGAAGGGACGGCACACGG
This sequence comes from Pyrinomonadaceae bacterium, assembly GCA_036560225.1. GTDB lineage: Bacteria > Acidobacteriota > Blastocatellia > Pyrinomonadales > Pyrinomonadaceae > PSRF01. Next base: position 4,506 of record DATBRN010000080.1, read on the forward strand.
AGTTGCCTACAATCTGAACTAGTGAATCTCTTTTGATAGTCTTGCCGGACCAAGGACCTTGGCAAACTCCGAATGGGCCAGCACAACCTCAGGAGATTGCTGCATCGCGACGAAGTATTTTCTCTGAAATTCGCTGCCTGACTCTGATGGAGTCAGCAGAATTTCCGCCTGCCGAATTAGGGCAATTCCCGTGCTGTCGTTAGGGGGTTCCTTCGCCGCCAGAAGTTCATCCATCTCGACAATCAGTTCAGATAGCTGTCGCAGCCAGGCAAACCAGGGATCGTTCATGACGAGATTTAGCAATCCATAGCTATTGGGAACCTTGCCATGAGCGCGTTCATAACCGTCACGCTCGAAATCCAGCAGGGACTTATGCAAGCGGAGAAGGACAGTACGCACGCTAGTGAGCTGCTGGCGTGTTTTTTCAGTTATCTCGGTTTCAGGAATCACTTTTCACCGCTAATGATCGTCTCGACGATTCTATCGGCATCGATGCGCGCACGATGAAAGACAGCTGCCGGCGCTTTCAAGTTGTAAATCTTGATCCGCTGATTTAGTTCAGCAACTCGATCTCCAAACTCCCTAAGAGTCCTTTCCCATTCCGACTCGGAAGGAGACGTGCCACCTTTACCGAAGAGCGCCCACGCTCGCGACAATTTTGTACGGGCGGCTTCAAACTCAGCGTCGATATCCTTGCGCTCTTCAATCCAGGCTGGAGCGAAGCCTGCATTTCGCAATAGCCGATGCACAACTCGCAGGTCCGGATCTTC
>DATBRN010000081.1:0-8954 GCA_036560225.1 Pyrinomonadaceae bacterium
CCCGTCGAGCCAAAACCCGCGGGCTCGCAGCCTCCGACGACCCCGGCCACACCGCCCGCCACCGGCTTGGCCGAGGCGGACAAGTATAGTTTTCGTCTTGTTATATCTTCGGTGCGGAACCCCGACGAAGATTTTACCGAAGGATCTACAGTAAGAGTCGAACTACCGGCGCCGAAACCGCCGCCGCCGCCCCCACGGCCATTTCCCAAGTGGATACTAATCCCAATCGCCGCAGTCGTGCTGATAGGAGTGGGCATTGGCCTCTACTTCGCACTGCGCTCAAAGGGTATCAGCGTGCCAGAAGTCAGGGGCATGAAGCTGGCTGATGCTAAGGCGGCTCTTGTCTCCAAACAGCTCAACCCAGTTGAACAGAAAGTTGAAATTACGGGCGCGCATCCACCGGGCGAGGTGACTGCTCAGTCACCGGAACCGGGCGGCTCCCCAGTTCCTAAAAACACTCAAGTGAATCTCACGACAGAAGGGGAAGTGCCGCTGGTAGAAGTGCCTGATGTAACGAAGCGATTAGTTGAAGACGCAAGAGAACTTCTGAAAAAAGAAAGTCTTGGCGTCGTCGAGAAGAGCACGGACGTTTCCCCGGGGCTGCAACCCAACCAGGTTGTCAGCCAGGATCCGGTCGGCGGCACAAAAGTCAAGCTACCTACAACTGTTACGTTGGTCGTGGCGGTGCAACGAGAGGTTGTCGTACCTGACGTTGTCTTTAAGCCGTTGGGCATCGCCGAGCAGCAGATTACGGCTGCCGGTTTGAGGGTGGTCGAAAAAGATCCCGAACTGGCGCCCCCCAATGTGGCTCCCGGAAACGTCAAGAGTCAGAATCCACCGGCAAATACAAAGGTTCCGCCTGGCTCCGCGGTAGAATTGGTTGCTGCAGCACAACCCACTAGTGTGCCGGATGTTCGCGGCAGGAGAATTGCCGACGCGCAAATCATCCTGCAACAAGCGAGCTTGGACCTCGGGACCGTTTCAGGCACAGTCAACACAACCAATGCGAGCACCGTCCTGATCACGGGGCAGGATCCTGGGGCCGGAACCTCGGTGGCCAGAGGGGCACGAGTAAATGTTTCGGTTCCATTCATATGCAGTGTTTTTCGTGCCTGCATTAGCATAGACGATAGGATCGATATATCAACCGTCAGGAGATTGGATCCTGCCATCAAGCGACCTCTCTTCCAGAGAAAACAATAAATGCTAATCCTGCCTATGGCCGGCACCCTCGTCATGTCGCGGGCCTGATGGCATAAATCACAAACTCACTGTTCGATACCGCTGACGCGGTTTTGGACCATCATAACCTCATCAAACAAAGGAGGACGCACATGCCAGACGATACTTCACGAGGGGGAGGCGTACTCGGGTTTTTTCTTGGGCTGGTCATAGCCGGAGGAATTTATTTTGGTGTCTCAATGTTGTTCGGAGCCGGTTTGATGACTGCAGCGATTATCGCGGCAGTTGCCGCCGCCATCGGTGGCGGATATTCCGCAATGGCATTTTCCAAGAAGATCTACAAGGCGGGATTCTTTAGCATTGTTGGATATGTTCTCGACATGAGTTGGTCGTTACTTAATACGCTGGCAGGCTTTGTGGTCTGGATTCCGGCTGCAAAGTTAGCCGGAGCAGACTTCATCGCGCCGGATCCCAATAGCCAACGTTCAGGAACATTTGTCTATAACAAGAATCCTCGCGGCGGCGACTACGACGCCACAACCATTGGCCCTGTCATCGCGGGCAAGCCAACCGACGTCAGTAGTGGTGGTTGGTGTTCACATGAAGAAACACACGTTTGGCAAGCGAGAATATTTGGACCAAGCTACATGCTAGCTTACATTCTCGCGTTGCTTTTGAATATTCCATTTAGAGCAATTACGGGAAAAACCGAAAAGATTACAGAAGAAGCATATTTCCGTATTCCATTCGAGGATTGGGCCTACCTGGCAGGGTTGACGGACGGAAGCGACATCAAATGGGGCTGGTGGTTTGTGGGCTTCTTGCTTGCGTCGGTCTACACCGCCGCGCTTATCTCTATTCCCGTCGGAATCGTTCTTGGTATTCTGCCGCTATGGCTTGTTGGTATCGGGGTGCTGGTGCTCTACAGCATAATTCGAGCGTTCACACCGAAAACACAGTGATCCGAAACAACAGGTTCGCTGTCCTTCATTAAAACTCACAACTGAGGAGGTAAATTATTATGTCCGAAGAAACATCAGCAGGCGGCGGAGTACTCGGCTTTTTTCTCGGCCTCGTCCTGGCGGGAGGAACTTATTTTGCCGTAACGTTTTTAGCGGGAGCGTCGTTGAGTACTGCCTTAATAGTCGCCGCAGTGGCCGGTGCAGTTGGCGCTGTATATGGAACAATCGCCCTGTCCAAAAAAACTTACGCGGTCGGATTTTTCAGTATACTGGGGTTCTTCCTCGACATGACCTGGTCCTTGCTGAACACTCTGGCTGGTCTCATAGTCTGGATCCCCGCTTGCTTAATTACCGGCGCGAGCTTCGTAACCCCCACCGACGATAGTCGGCGCTCCGGGACCATTGTCTACAGTACTAATCCTCGCGGTGGCGGCTTTGGCGCAACCACTATCGGTACTGTCATTGCCGGTGGTTGGACCGCGCATGAGGAAACGCATGTCTGGCAGGCCAGGATGTTCGGTCCTCCTTATATGGTGGCCTACATCATCGCCCTGCTTCTGAACATGCTTTTCCGAGTGATTACCGGTAAGGTAACGAATGTCATGAAGGAGGCCTATCATCGAATTCCGTTTGAAGATTGGGCCTATTGGATCGAAGGAACTCAAACAAACGATATCGAATGGGGAAGTTGGGTGCTTGGCTTCTTCCTGACGACGGTCTACACCGCTGCATTGATTTCCATTCCAGTTGGTATCGCCATGGGAATACTGCCGCTATGGCTTGCTGGCCTTGGAGTCGTCATCGTTTATACGCTCATTCGCGCTCTAGTCGCTCGAGGACACACGAACTATGTCTGATGACCAGGGATCAGAGGGATCGAGCTCGACCAAAATCGTAATTATCGTCCTCGTCGCCGTCGGAGTGCTCTTCGTTATCTTCGTGGTCCGCGGCGCCGTTAGGAAGGACAATGATTCCGACCCCGACAAAGTTGCGAAAGAGGGTAAACCTGGATGGTCAAAAACTATCAAGGGTCTATTCGGTTCGTTGCAACCAAAAATCAAGCTAAAGCAGGACAAATTTTCCGGGCATTTTGAAGAGACTATCCCGGCCGATCCGAAAAAAAAGCCGTTCAGGACCATTACATTTATCTGGCGCAGCGGACAATCCTTGATTGTGTACACCGATCCTGTGCCCCAAGAGAAAAAGTTTGAGAGACTGCAGCGCCAACCTTGCCCATTACAAAACCCGGATGGCGACGACAAGACTCGCTGTTCAATTGCAGTGCTCAAAGATGGCGGAACGATAACCTTTGACTGTGTCCCAGCTAACTCCGCTTGCTCAGCTGAATTGGAGAAGTGAGACATCGCCTGTGCCCAAGGCTGATTGATGATCGCTTCAGAATTCTTGTGCAAAGTTAGACTCGATAGTCGCGACCTTGATTAGCGACAATCAAACTTGGTGAATTGATGCTGGACGAGCTTCGCAAACCTTTCCTAATCATCGCCCTGATTCTGATGCTGCTGGTGGTTCTGATAGAAGGCACCTCGGTCTTGTGGATCAATCCCGACGCAGTTGGGAGCTCTTTGGGTGCGGAACGGCCGGGATACGGAATTACTTACCTTGCGTTTGTCGATTATCTCGTCTTCTACGTCACGCTGTGGATGGGACTGGAGATGATCCCCAAACTGGCACGATTTCAGGGCTGCGTGACCGCCATTGTTACCTTCCTCGGCTGCCTGGGGACTATCGTTGCCATTATCACTTGCCTCATTGCGCTCATCATCATGGTTACGCTTCTCCTGGCTCCGATCTTCGGCACTATCGCTTACGTGGCTATCTACGGCCACTTCGATCGGGGAGCGGCCTCGGCAACCTTGAGTCTGATCATGGCGCTCAAGATCGGCTTTGTTGTTTGTCTGTTGCTGGCTCACCAGCGCTTTTTGCAAAACAAGGGCTTAATAGTGATTACTCTCATTTCACTCTTGTGCAATATCATCATCAGCTTCTTACATGGTTTTGTACCCCTGCTGTTGGTCAGCATTACAGATGCAATCGGCGCCATCATCGTGGCAATCATTGCACTGATCTGGACGATCTTCATATTTGTCTTTGCGGTTATCGCGATCATCAAGGCGTTTAAACCCGACTGAAGCATGTAATTAGCGCGCAGGAGGTTCTTGAAACCGGATCCACGAAACCTCATTACATTCACCGTAGAAACGGGAGGGAACTATGACTGTATGCATGATTCTGGCGATTTTTGGCCTGTTGTTTGGAGTATATCTGATCCTCGAAGCAATCTTTTACTTCGGTCTGGTAAAGATCATTCGGCCGGCCTCCACCACAGAAATTAGGGTCTCCTGCGGCATCATCGGCGCAATCTTCATTGTGCTGGCTATTCTGACTTTCACGCGTGTGATTCCCTGTTAGATCCAGCGTCCGTTTTGTGAACGAGACTGCGCTTCAGCCCAAGCCTGCTTGGGGGCTTATCGCGGCGTAAGACCATCTTAGGCTAGGGCTATGGACCGGGAAGGGAACTATTGCCTGCCCGGAAAGAAAGGAGCTGTTGCAATGTCAGATGTAGTTAAAGGATTTTTGACTGTCCTCGTCATGATTGTGCTCGCCACTGGCGCCACTCTTCTGCTTAACCTTGCGGCCGGCGGTTTGGTGAGCTGGCCGGTGGCAATCCTGGTAGGAGCGTTATTCGGCCTGGCCTACGGACTGGAAGCCGGCATCCTGCTGAGCTACAACCTGGGCTCGCCGAAAGGTTGGCTCGAGATGGTCATAGACATGACCTGGAGCCTGCCCAACACGATCTGGGGATTCCTGATCGGAAATATTATCTTTCCAATTTTTGGAAACCCTTCTCGCGCCGAAAGCCGTGATGCCGGTTGGATTGTTTACATGCCGCGAAGCGCCAGCTCCACTTTAGGGAATCGCGTATTGCAAACGCATGGCACACTCAATATCGGCGGCGCAGGTCAGCACGAGAAAATGCATCTTCTTCAGGCACGCATATTCGGACCACTCTTTCTTCCGATTTATGCCGCGAACTACGTAGTCAACTTCGTTCTGCAGGGGCTCTGGACCATTACTGTTGGCCTGGTTCTTTGGAAGATGGGAGTTCGTGACACGCCTTACTTCAGACCAATTGGGACCTCAGTAGCACAAGGTTTCTTCGGATGGATCTACTATGCCACCATCTTCGAATTCTGGGCCTACTCGACGGGCAATCCCTGAGGTGTTTGCCTGAGCCACGCGACTTAAGTAACAGAGAAGCTCCGACAAACCCAGCCTGCGGAGCAGGCGACAGCATAAAGCCTGCTACCACAGGCTGAGGCTCTCTTTAAGCGTCTCGTTCGAAAAACCTCTTGACACCTGCCCGTCTGTCATATAACTTCGCGGTTATGCAACCAGCTGGTTATGGACAAATGACACCCGATCGGCTTAACGCGACCTTTGCGGCGCTTGCGGATCCGACCCGGCGGGCAATTCTGGCACGACTCGCATCGGGCGAGGCATCGGTAACGGAACTGGCCGAGCCCTTCGCCATGAGCCAGCCCGCGATCTCCAAACATCTCAAGGTCCTCGAGCGCGCCGGCCTGATTTCGCGCGGGCTCGACGCCCAGCGCCGGCCGAGCAGGCTAGAGGCGAAGCCTCTCGCCGAAGTTACCGAGTGGCTGGAAGCTTACCGTAAGTTTTGGGAAGGGTCGTTTCAGCGCCTGGACGCATTGCTTGACGGACTGAAGATCAAGGAAAAGAAACGCCCACACAAGAAGCGTTAGAGAATAACTACCGATGATGAACACAGGAACATTGCAGGAAACTACGACTACAAAATCGAGGAGCAAACTTCATGGCAAATGAAACTAAAATAACTGCGGAACCCGGCAAACAAGAGCTCTTCATTACGCGAGAGTTTGATGCGCCCCGAGAATTGGTTTTCAAAGCACACACGGACCCGAAGCTTTATGTGCGCTGGCTTGGACCACGCGAGCTGACGATGACGTTGGAGACATTTGATCCCAGAAGCGGCGGCTCATATCGATATATTCATCGAGACCAGGGTGGCAACGAGTATGCGTTTCACGGTGTGCATCATGAGGTACTGGCTCCGGAGAGAATTATTAGTACTTTTGAATTCGAGGGTCTGCCGGAGAAGGGACATGTGATCCTCGAAACACTGAAACTCGAAACATTGCCCGGCGATAGGACCAGGCTAACAGGTCACTCTGTCTTCCAGTCAGTTGCGGATCGTGACGGCATGATTCGCTCCGGAATGGAACGAGGCCTCAGTGAGGGGTACGAACGTCTCGACGAAATACTGGCGAAAGCATCGGCCGCCTCAAACAATCAGTAATGAAAGGAACTGCCGCCAAGCTCGACAGCAAAGAAGGGAAGCGCGCGCTGGACGATGAAGTGCAGTCGGCAATCGACTGGCTGAGGCGCCACAGCAGCCGTGCCACACGTGAGGCCATGACCAGGTACGGCATCCCTCAGGACAACGCATTTGGCGTGACGATGGCTAATATGAAGGTGCTGGCCAAGCAACTCGGCAAGGACCACGAGCTCGCAGCCGCGCTCTGGGATACCGGCTGGTACGAAGCGCGCATGCTGACATCGTTTGTCGACGAGCCGGCGCTCGTCACGCCGGCCCAGATGGATCGGTGGAGTCGCGACTTCGACAACTGGGGCATCTGCGACACCGTCTGCTTTCATCTGTTCGACCGCACGCCACATGCCTGGCAAAAGGTGGCGCAGTGGTCAGACAAACGGAAAGAATTCGTCAAGCGCGCCGCGTTTGCGCTGTTGTGGGGACTCACCGTGCACGACAAACAGGCCGACGATAAACAGTTTGCGCAGGGTCTGCGGCTCATCGAGCGAGCAGCCAACGACGATCGGCACTTCGTCAAGAAGTCCGTAAACATGGCCCTGCGTGCGATCGGCAAGCGCAATCAGGCACTCAACGTCGCGGCGATCGCGATGGCCGAGCACTTGGCTGGGTCACCGAATGCCGTTCCGCGATGGGTTGGAAAGGACGCACTTCGTGAGCTCACGAGTCCTGCGCTTCGCCGTCGCCTGACGTGACTCGTTAGGAAGAAGCTATCGTGGGCGATACGTCGACCAACCGCCGATGCCCCAAGCAGCATCCATCAAACCCTGGTAGCGCGTGGCCGAGATGTTTTGCAGCGCTGCCGCGTAGTCCGCATCGCTTAATCCGCCCTCGACTTGCGCAGGCGGGGTTGCGGCGGGTCCGTCATAGGGCAACCACACGATCGCCAAATCGCGCCCATCATAGCGAGCTGCGACCGGTAGCGGCTGGCCTTGCGCATCCATGAGCAGCGTCCATTGCGGCGTCAGGTTCGCGACCGCAAAGCGGACGAATCCACCAGCCGGCACGCCGACGTCAAGGAAGGCGGGCCCATTCCACAGGGCATAATGCGCGCCCGCGGGATGATCGACCATTTGGTCCTGGCTCAAATCGATGATATTGACTTCCGCATCTCCGGTAATACCCTCAGCTGATTCCATATCACACCCTCCTTCGCTGTGATTAGCAACCATGTCCAGCTGACCGTTCGCCAGTGATTGCTTCCGCGCTTTTAGGAATACACCTTTATGATGCCGGTTATCATACGCCAAGTCCCAACCTGGCTAGTATCAACTCTTCTGGAATTCGTAAAGCGACTTTTGGGGCAGAAACGGCGCTTGCCCAAAAACAGTCCGGTTACCTAAAAGTCCTGACACAATTCACCTCTTAACCCATTGCAAACATTGGAGCGGTGTAGTCCGTTTCAGCTTCGCCGGCGTTACGTAATTCTCCTGACAATGCGTACACATTACCTAAATCTCCTGACCGAGTGCTCAGACTAAAATCAGATTTGACGAGAAGGTGCTTCGTTATTGGAAGCTTGGCAGGACGGTTGGGAAGAGTCTACAGGAGAATCAGCAAGGCGCTACCTTACTTCACGAGATAATGGGAGCTTGCAACACCACAATTTTTAGATAAAAGTCGAGTCTGATTGTTAGGCGACCTCCTTCGGCTTCGGCGCTCAGCAAAGGTGAACCAGATGTGCTTGGTAGGAGTGAGCCGCTCGGAGAGCAGGCTTAGGAACAGGGAGGACCTAGGCAACATCATCCACGCCGAAGGCGTGCCGGCTTCGGTTAGGGAGCTTCTCGGGAGAAGGGGCCACCGTGAGCACTTTTGGTTGTTCGTGCGAGTCGATCGATCTTATAGCGCAAATAACGAAAGTAATCCTGGCTGATTTGAAGATCGAGGACTTCATCAACGACCGGTGCGAAGTAAGCAAGAGAGCGGATGAGGCCGAGAGGCGGCGCATTACTGTCGCGAAAGAGGCGGCGGGCGGCAGCGAGCAGCAAGGCGTTCTCGACGGAATCAAGCGACTAGTTATTTGGAGTCAGCGGAGCATGTTACTCAACAGAACGTGTCTGATCAGCTTTCAATGGATAAGATGAATAGTATCTGACGTGGTAAAGACTCTTGAAAAGAGGAATTTTCTGACGCGAAAGCCACATTCCGGTCCGGAAAGCCGACGGCACGTACAGCGTGACTTCCATCAAGCACGTCATCAAATACATCGCCAAAGCAGAGTGGTAGCCCCTTGACTGACTCAGGCGCCACAGGACTCTCCGGATGAAGAAACACACCCTTATTTACGGTCTCTGCGGCGGAGTCCTAATCGTCATCTTGAAGCTGGTCGAGTATCGCTTCCTGGTCATCCAGCATTCCATCGAAATCTATGGGGGACTAATCGCGCTGCTTTTCGCAGTGCTGGGTATCTGGCTCGG
>DATBRN010000082.1:0-10675 GCA_036560225.1 Pyrinomonadaceae bacterium
TGCCCAGCTGCTTTCCAAAAACTCAAGATTAGAGGAATTTGAGTTTCAGCTCTCGCGATGTAAATCCGCAGCCAATACCTGCTTCGTAAATAGTTTGACAGGCTTCGGGTCGCTAACTAAGATTGTGCTGCCTTGAGATTCCCTCCCCAGCCAGTTCGATGACGTTTCTTCCTAAACTTTCCATTTGAGGTAAGTCGATGCGAAAACTATTGGTCCTGATTGTAGCCTTGGGATGTCTGGCGGTGATTGTGGTTGGCAGTAGTCCAGCTCTTTCCAGTCGCCAGGAGATTCCGAAGGAAAGCAAGACCCAACCTAAGGAAGTCACCTTGGGCAAGGACAGCCAGTCAGACAAGTATGGCGAGGTGGCGTTCAATCATGAGAACCACGCAACGAAGAACTACAGCATTGATGGGAAGACCATAATTAACTGCGTGGAATGTCATCACACGGACCAGCCGGCGTCGGCCCTACAACCTCCGCTTAAGACCTCGGAAAGGTCAGTAGCATTAACAGCCAAGGTGTTAGAGGCTGCGGATGCAAAGGCAGTCAAGGAATGCCGGGTATGTCATCTACAGGCAGGCGACGATAGCGCGCCGATTCCTACCGTTACTTACGCGGGCAAGACCACGGCAACCAAGCTAACCAACGAAGTCGCCTACCATACAAACTGCAACATCTGTCACGACAAGGCGATCGCCGCGCGGCCTACGCTGAAAGGAAAAGTGCCAGGCTCAAACGATTGCCTCCCCTGCCACAAGCCCGTGAGTTAAGATTCAACTAACGACGAAACCATTGTAGGGGTAGCACTCCGTAGCCACCCAAATTTCCTAATTGAAACGTTTAGAAAGGCACTTGTGCCCTTTTTCTGATTGCACCGTTTAGAAAGGGCACTTGTGCCCCGCCCAGCGGCGGCAGACAAGTCTGCTCTCTAAACGGACGACTTAAAATCAATTTGCCGCGGCGGCAGACAAGTCTGCTCTCTAAACGGACGACTTTAAAAACAATTTGCCGCGGCGGCAGACAAGTCTGCTTTTTAAACGGACTAATCAAAAAATGGGCGGCCACGGAGTGCCGATCCTACAATCCGCCGGTCGCCATTAGTGAAGGATTCCAGTGGCGCTTGTCTTTAACATGCTGTACGTGGCAGGAAGTACAATTCGGCTTATCTTTCGCAATTATCTGTTGTTTTGTTCCTGCTTCGACGCGACCGTTGTGACAGTTGCCGCAAGTAGTTCGTGGGGTTTCCCTGTCTATCGGATTAAAAGTTTTGTGGCAGCTCGAACAGGACAGTTCGCCCTCCGCATTTCCCTGCAAACCGTTCGCGCGTACGCGCTGGACGTGCAGCGCATGAAATTGTTTGCTGCGCCACGTATCATCAGTATCATCGGGCAAACGGATCACGGCGATCTGTTTTAGTGCCCACTCGCTATCGTTCAAGCCCTTCCAAATCCACTTTTGATTCATCACCGGATACCCAAATACTCCGCCATGAGGTGTGTGGACCTGGTGGCCGTTGTACGCATTCTTATTCGCGTCGTTATGACATCCGGAGCAAGTCAAAAGCGCAGCCTCGGCCGGCTTAAATTCGGCACCATGGTGCTCGGCATGACAGTCAACACATCCGATACCAGCAGCCGTGTGGGGTTCAATGACAGTCGCCACAAAAGCTTCCGTGTTATGGCACTGCGAACAATTGCTTTCCATGCTGCCGGAGAAGGTATGACAGTTTGTGCAGGAGTTCGCGTTAGCCTTCACGGCAATCGGAGGAAATAAACCAAGTTCCGATTTTGCATGCGCGCGTGACACTGGCCCAGGTGAATAAGCACTCGCATACCAGTAGGCTGCAGCGATGGAAAGCAAGCCGACGACGATTGCACCCCACAGAAAAAATGAAACCGGCCAGTGTGACCTCAGATCAGTTGTGGGTGTCCAGTTAAACTGCGCCTTCCCGGCACGTCTCTGGCTCTTTGGAAACAGCGGCGAAGGCCGAACCATCTTGCCCGCTTCGCGGATTCGTTTGTCCCAAAAGATGTCCAGCGCTTTGTCGCCTGGGAGTGGGGCAGCGCGAGTCTTTGCATGGGCCTTTTTCTCACCTGGGACCGGAAGCGGCGGAAGTTTGGAGGTACCAAGGTTAGGGTTACTTACGCTTGTGGTTTCTACTACCGTCCCGATCTGGATTGAAACTTTGATGACGAGTACATTTTCGGTCAGATCTATTTCCAGCAGGAATGGTCCAACTTCTATGTGGTCGCCTGGAGCCAGCGCCTCGTTTCCTTCAACTTCCTTTCCGTTGAGCTTTACTGGGTTGGATTGGCGCAAGCCAAAGAGAAAATAGCTTCCTTCAACCAATTTGATACCAGCTTGCGCCCGCGAGACGGCGGGATGGTTAAGCAGAAGTTCGCATTCCTGAAGACGCCCGATGAGGAGACCATCGGTGATGATGGTTATGGGGTCCTGAACGATATCCTCGCGGATGATAATGTATTTGTTTTCCTGGGCCATTGGAAATTGAATGCGTGCCGAAGGGGTCCCCACTTACTTAACTGCAAAATAAACGACTTGAATAACGTGAACGATCATCAGCGCCAGCATCACTGACGTAGAGATTACATGAGGCGCAATCCAGACCTTGAGAATCTTATGGAGAAGTATCAGCGCGTCCACTCGCCGCATGGTAACCGCCGTTTCGACGGCGCGCTGCAACAACGTTCGTTCCTCGTTGGTCGCCAGCCGCGTCAATCGCTCCTTGAATGGCTTTCGGGCATCGGCAAGCAGAGCCGTCAAAGGTTCGCGATGAGTGAACTGTCGCATAAGAAAAGACACGGTGCGAAATCGCTTGACGACCTTATCCTCAATTTCTTCCTTCAACCACCCTTCACTCTCTTTCTCGATTTCGTTGAGTTCCTGTTGCAACTCCTCGCGGCGTGTAACCAGATCCTCAATCAACAGAGGTTCTCCTTCGATGCTCGTCAGGATTCTCGGTGCAAAGATGTAGGCCGCGATTCCAAATAGACCGGAGGCGATCACCACGTCAAACGCAATATAAAGGAAAGTAGTTAAGAGACCGCCAGTGTGCCTGCCCGCGTGCAACATCAGAATCAAGCCGGCAAGTGCTCCAATGTAAACATGGACCAACATCCAGTAGCGTAAGGCGCCGGCCCGCCGGCGGTAAACCTGTTTACGAAACGGATACGTCATTACCACGGCAATACCGAAGAGGCCAACCAGTCCTGTTAGCCATCTCATCGTCAACCAAGTTCCAGCGAGGACTCCGTCAAAACCATGTGACATTAGTCCCCAAAGCGTCGCCACCGCGGCAATCAGGATCAGCGCAGCGCCGCCGATGTGAAGAGCTTTGGCCAGCGGATCACTGCGGTGAATGTTGCGGCCGAAGGCCTGGTTGTGACTCCGGAAGATCAGCCCCTGGGTCTTTTCAACTTCGCTAAAGTAGGTGACGGGATCGACACGCAGCAATGCTCCGGTGGGACAGTTCTCTTCGCATGAATATGCTTGCCGCCGAGCACCCTGAGGATTGAGCGGTGTATGTTCGCAGAGATTACATTTGATCGCCACTACATCATCAGCAGGTGTCAGCTGCAGCGAAGGAGGCGGAGGTGTGGTCAGGCTAAACGTCTTCCGAAGCGTGCCCATCAAGTTGAAGCTCACGAGCGGTTCTCCGTCCCGGGGTACCATCGAGATCGCATCGTAAGGACACTGCGTGGCGCAATCGAAACAGCCGATGCAGGTAGCCGGGTCGATATCTACGTAACCGCGTGGATCCCGAAATATGGAACCCGTAGGACATCCGGTGAGACACTCCGGATCCTTGCAATGCATACACACCTGCGGCGACAGCACGTGCTGAATAGCTTCACTGCCGATCGATACTGGTCGTGTAATACTTATGCCACGACGCAACAGACGTGATTGTCCGTGAACTTTGTGACAGGCGAGCGAACAGTTGCCGCACCTGACGCAGAGGTCCATATCCATGACGAGCAAGTTCGCTCCATCAACTACACCGGTAGTTATCTCCGCCTCTGCGGAAGCCATTGCGCGCAGATCCTCAACCGCCTCAATTGAAGGCGGACTGTCATCTGCGGTTGAGAAGGCTGCGAAGGCAGTTATGATCTGCTCGAGCAGTCTGGGATCTGCTGCCAGGGGCGCAAGCGGAATTTCGAGAGCCTCTGTGCGTGCCATTGCCGAGGCGCTGTATTTCCAGATCCGACTTTCCCCTGAACCCTCAAGCCCAAGACAGTTTCCCGCGCCAAGAAAATCCACGCCTATGGTCTGCCCCATGCCAACGGCAACGCCTGTCGAAGCGGGATCTAGCGGCATGCCTCGAATTCGCCTGATCCACCCGCTCTTGATCAAAACAATGTTTTCAACGCGCGCGCCCTCCTCGCATATAACGTGATGCTTTCCGTAGACCATGAACTTGCCAATCTCTCGCAACTTTCTAATTATGGCGTCGTTCGCGGCACGACCTTGTTCGGTTAGATCCTCCAGCACGCGTCCAAGACCGTGAGCTCGATAGGTCTCATCAATTACCTGCCCAAATTTCGGAAGTTTTCTTAGTAGACGAAGCGCCGGACGTGTCACCTCGAGAACAACCGCGGTTTCATTCTTGGGAACCATCACGGTTGCGTTTCGTTCCACCCCGGCAAGCACGGCCATTTCGCCGAAGCATGTACCCGGCGGCAGGGTGCTAATCTTGCGCTGTTCGCCGCCGGGCTCACCAATGTAGACGTCGAGCTGGCCTTGCACGGACAAGTAGAACGTGTTCCCGCCCCACTCGCCCTGCCGCATAATCGTCTCGCCACTGTCATAGCCGAGTAAGCGCACGTACGGTCCGACACGCTTACCACTGGGATTCTGTTTTCCCTCAACGATCACTTCCAGATCGTTGGCATTCTTCAGCTTTCCATTTTGCTCGATGAAGAGTTCGGAGGTGAGCTCCAGTGATTTCAAGCCGGAAAGAATTGCTTCTTTGTCGGTGATTTCGCGCGGCATGACCGTTTATACTACGTCAGAGAGTAAAGATAAATAAGTAACGCGTTCCGGTAATGATATCAGAACTGGAAGCGATAGCGACCCGAAGCCACACTCAAGCTTAGCGCGACCACTCAATTACAGAACCGGGAGCGGTAGCGACCGGATGCTAAACTCAACTTTACCCGGTCCACTCAACTACAGAACCGGGAGCGGTAGCGACCGGATGCTACACTCAACTTTACCTGGACCATTCAACTACAGAACCGGGAGCGGTAGCGACCGGATGCCACCACTCAACTTGATCTGGCCGACTCAATACGGAACCGAGAGCGGTAGCGACCGGATGCCACAGTCAACTTGATCTGGGCGATTCAATACGGGACCAGGAGCGGTAGCGACCGGATGCTACACTCAAGTTTACCTGGGCCACTCAACTACTGAACCGGGAGCGGTAGCGACCGGATGTTACACTCAAGTTTACCTGGGCCACTCAACTACTGAACCGAGAGCGGTAGCGACCGGATACCACACTCAACTTTACTTGGACCATTCGACTAAAACCCTCAATGAAAATATAAGGTCGCTAACTGTCGCAGTTGAGTCGCCTAGGTCAAGTTGAGTGTAGCATCCGGTCGCTACCGCTCACGGTTCTGTATTGACTCGGCCAGGTCAAGTTGTGTGTAGCATCCGGTCGCTACCGCTCACGGTTCCCTATTGAGTCGCTCAGATCAAGTTGCGTGTAGCATCCAGTCGCTACCGCTCCCGGTTCTGTGGCTGAGTAGAAGCGCTAAGGTTGAGTGGTGGCATCCGGTCGCTACCGCTTACGGTTCTGTGGTTGAGTAGTCGCGCTCAGGTTGAGTGTGGCATCCGGTCGCTACCGCTCACGGTTCTGTAGTTGAGTTGCCCAAGTTAGTTGAGTGTGGCATCCGCCTCTACCGGTCTGGTTCTGACATCAACCAAGTTTCCACAGCCGTTTTCGTTGGCCGCTGCGTTGGTTTTGTCTTATAGTGAAACCGATATTTCATATTGTTTCGGCCATTATCTAAGCGGGTATTTACGCCGGGAAAGACTGCGTCGTTTTCACATGTCATTGGAATCACTTCTGGCGCTCCCTCTGGAACAGCAAATAGGACAATTCTTTTATATCGGACTCACCGGGACCGAGATTGACGCCGATACGCGGGCGCTTATTCAGGAAGTTCAGCCCGGCGGCGTGATCATCTTCGGCCGCAACGTCAAGGGCCCGCAGCAAGTGCGAGAGCTGCTCGACGGTGTGCGCGAACTTGTGCCGACTGAACCGCTGTTCGGTGTAGACCAGGAAGGCGGTCTGGTTGATCGGCTGCGTAAGATCTTTACCCCCATGCCGTCGGCGAGAACGATCCGCGAGCATGGTGATCTCGCCGGCTCGCGCGCGCTAGGCAGAATTACTGGTGAAGCATTAATGCTCCTGGGTTTCAACATGAACTTCGCGCCTGTCATGTCAATCATGACAGACGAGCGCGACCTGCTATCGAATGGACTCTACTCGCGTTCATACGGTCGCTCTCCGGGTGAAGTGCTTGGTTACACGACCGTCTATCTGCGTGGTTTGCAGGAGACTGGAATAATAGCCTGCCTCAAACACTTTCCGGGCATTGGCGCAGGCGAAGTTGATTCCCACGAGCAGATGCCGATGGTGAGTCTTTCGCATGACGACCTGATGGCGCAGGACCTTGCGCCCTACATTGAACTTTTTCAACGCAAGGATGATCGCGTGCGCTGTGTCATGGTGAGCCACGGCGGCTTTCCCAATATCGATATCTCGAAAGGTGTAACCGGCGGCTTGCTGGAACCGGCGTCGCTAAGTCAGAACATCGTCACCAACTTGTTGCGCAACGAACTCGGCTACCAGCACCTCGTAGTGACAGACGATCTGGAAATGGGCGCGATCGCCAAGCATTGTGATATTGAGGATGCTGCCGTGCGCGCGTTCCTTGCCGGAAACGACATGATGCTGATATGCGCCCACCCAGTGACGATTCGACACGGCTATCAGGCCCTGCTCGAGGTCGCCCGGAATGGCAAGTTATCCAAAGAACGCATAAAGGCTTCGCTGAAGCGGATTGCGGCGATGAAAGCGATTGCCAAGGAGCCGCCACCCTTCGATATCGAAAAGTTTAAGGCTCTGTCTGAAGAAACGACGGCACTCAACGCCAAGCTAAATTACAAATACGGAGGATCAATCGGATGAGGGCTCGCAAGATTGCCAACCTGCTTTTGGCATTTCTGATGGCTGTAGTACTCCCCGCTGCCTGCCGGCGTAATCGCAGCGGCGGCCCCTTCGTGATCGCGTTGGGCGACAATATTCGCACTATTGATCCTATTGGTTCTCCCTCGGTGGACGCGGCAAGCGAGCGCGTACGCACGCTTATGTTTAATTCGCTGGTAAAGAAAAACGAAAAGTTTGATTACGTCGGCGAGTTAGCTTCGGACATTAAGCGATCCGACGACAACCTGACTTTCACGTTTACTCTGCGGGACGGCGTGAAGTTTCACAATGGACAGCCGTTTACCTCGGCTGATGCAAAATACACGCTGGACCTGGTCCTATCCAGCAGTTTTGCTAAATCTGCCAGCTTTTACGAAGGCACCGGTGCTGACCGCAAGAGTTACATAAAGAGCGTTGAGGCGCCAGATCCGCGCACGCTGGTCGTGACGACTACTAAACCGTGGACCGGATTGCTCTCCAATCTGGTACCGCTGGCCATCATTCCGCAAGGCAGTTACGAAGAGATAAAGGCCCAGGGCGGAACGGTCTCTGATCTGACACGCCAGGGGATCTTTGGCACCGGTCCATTCAAATTCGTTAGCTACGACAGTTCGCAGCAAGTAGTTGATCTGCAGGCAAACCCCGATTATTGGGACGGCCCTCCCCAGGTTCCGACGGTGCGCGTTCGTGTAATTGCTGACACGAATGCCCTGCAGGCTGAGCTTCGTTCGGGGCGCGTTGACATCGCTCCGTTGCCGACTAGCCTGTCGCCGGATGCCATCAAACAACTCGGTCAGGATCCAAAGCTACAAGTACTTCAGTTCACGGGCTCGAACCTCAACCTGCTGACCTTGAATTGCGCGCAACCACCGCTCAATGAGGTCAAGGTTAGACAAGCCATCGCCTATGCTACGGATCGCGAGGGAATGATTCGAGATCTTTTGTTGGGCCAGGGAAAAATTGCCCATTCCATTTTGCCGGAAGAATCCTGGGCCTATCACGCCGGACAAAAGTACTCATTCGACCCGGCCATGGCTAAGAAGTTGTTGGACGAAGCCGGTTTTCGAGACCCCGACGGCGATGGACCGCAGATGCGTTTTGCAAAGCCGGTAATTTTTAAAGTATCGGGCAGCAGCGTTGCGGCGAAAAATTATGCGGGTGTAATTCAAAATTACCTGAAGAACGTGGGCGTTCCGGTTTCGATTGAAACTGCCGAACTGAATACGTTGTTTGACGAGCTGCGGCGCGGTAATTTCCAGATTTCTTACGGTCAGTGGGTGGGTGGAAATCAGGACCCAATTTTTTTCAAAGACCTTTTTGCGAGTTCCGAAATACCGACCGAGACGCGGCCCTCGCGAAATCGCAGTCGTTACAGCAACAAGGAACTCGACGCGCTGATCGAAGAGGCCTTGAATACATTTGATCGGGATAAAGCGAAGCAGCTTTATGAGCGCATCCAGGACATCATTACTCGCGACGTGCCGGTCCTCACGCTGTGGTATCAGGCAAACATCGTCATTGCGGGGAAGAATGTTGGGAACATCAAAGTTGATGCCAGCGGCGACTGGGGTTTCGTCAAGAACGTAACGGTTGAGAAGTAACTTCTCAACGTCCTTACTGGGACCGCGGGCGTCTCGCCCGCACTGAGCGCGCCGCGCGAACAACCGGTTGGGTTGAGTGAGTATATGGAATTCAGTTGAAGCAGCGATGTTTGCTGGTAGGGTTCTTCTTGGGAACCGGTTGTTCGCGCTGCGCGCTCAGTGCGGGCGGGACGCCCGCGGTCCCAGTATCAACGCTTCCAATACCCAAGATCCCAGAACAGCCTTGAGGTGCGGTGACCTGTCACCCCACTCCAAATTCTTTCAGTTCCTCTTGTTTGATCACGCCTTCCCGGATCAGGCGCGCTTCTTTTTGACTTACATCCAACACGGTGGAGGGCTCCGTCGCCGTTGCGTCGCCACCGTCGATGATCAAATCGAGGCCTTCCGGAAAATAATTCTCAACTTCCTTCGCTGTGCGGGCCGGTGGCTGACCCGAAACATTTGCGCTGGTCGCGGTCAATGCGCCCCCACACGCACGCACCAGCGCGCGCACGTCGTCATCATCGGGCAAGCGAATGCCGAGACTCTTCGTACCGGCCGTCAACTCGATTGGGACTTCCGGACGCGAGACCCCAATTAACGTCAGTGGCGCAGGCCACTTACCCTTTGCGACCATCTTGAAAAACTCTGATTGTTCGATAAAACGATCAACTTCGTCAGCGTCTGAGATTATGAGCAGGATCGGTTTACGGTCTTCCCTGCCCTTCAACTCTCTGATCCTGCTGACAGCGGATTGATTAAGCGGATCTGCACCAAGACCATAAAAGGTGTCTGTGCGAAAGGCGATGACACCTCCGACGGTGATGATCCGTGCCGCTTCGATTCGCGTCTCTTCGCTGTCCTTCTGGATCATCTAACCTTTCTTCTGCGGTCCAGTGTGGCCTCGGTGTTGACCATCTTCGACAATCTTCACGCCGTAACCCAAACCATCACCGACGGAGAGAACCTCAGCACGCAACTTGGGGTGGTTAACGAAGTACTTATTAAACTCACGCAGCGCATCGGTCGAGCTTTCCTGATCCGGCGAACGAATCTCGCCGGCCACCTGCCCTCCCCAGAGAAGGTTGTCAACAATCACCACGCCACCGCGTCGCAAGCGCGGCAATGAAAGTTTGAGATAATCTCCATACTCTTCTTTCACCGCATCGATGAAGATCAAATCAAACGTTTCCCTCAACAGCGGCATGACTTCCAACGCTTTGCCTCGTTCGATACGAACTCGCTCACGCAGGCCCGCGCGTGTCAGATAACCTTCAGCCGCCTTAATCATTTCGTTGCTCGGATCGATGGTGACCACCAACCCGTCCTCACCTACCGCGCGCGCAAGATGTATTGTGGTGTAACCGATCGCCATCCCGATTTCCAGACAGCGCTTCGCATTGATTGCGATGCCAGTAACCTCGACAAACAGCGCCACCTCGCGATCAGCGCTTGGTACACCGTGCTCGGCACCGTATTTCTCCATTTCTCGTAGAAGTGGATCAGTCTGTGGAATTAACTGATCAAGATATTCCGCTTGATTACGCTGAATAATTGCGTCGATACTTGCTTTCATGATGTTTTACAGAACGGTGAGCAGTGGCGACCAGATGCAACACTCGAGCTTACCTGGACCACTCAATTACAGAACCGTGAGCGGTAGCGACCGGATGCAACACTCAAGCGTACTTGGACCACTCAACTACAGAACCGTGAGCGGTAGCGACCGGATGCAACACTCAAACTTACCTGGACCACTCAATTACAGAACCGTAAGCGGTAGCGAACCGGATCCCACACTCAACCGAAACGCCGCATAACTCTGAACGTTGATAGAGCAGTTACGATTCTA
>DATBRN010000083.1:0-6481 GCA_036560225.1 Pyrinomonadaceae bacterium
CGTCAACGTCTTATGGCTGCCGCTGTTTCTTTTGCTGGCGCTGATTACTTCCCTGGGTGTGGGCCTTTGGCTTTCGGCGCTGAACGTGGAGTATCGCGATGTGCGCTATATCGTTCCTTTCATCACGCAGTTCTGGATGCTGGCTACTCCGATTGGCTATCCCAGCAGCCTTTTGCATCAACCCTGGCGCACTCTCTACGGATTGAATCCGATGGTCGGCGTGGCCGAAGGTTTTCGCTGGGCCCTGTTGGGGACAAAAACGGCTCCAGGCCCCATCATCGCCGTCTCTGCTGCTGCCGCGATCGTGATTCTGGTCACTGGGGCGTTTTACTTCCGCCGGATGGAAAAAACGTTTGCAGATATTGTTTGAGCCCGAAAGGCAAAGAGCAAAGTACAAAGGCTAACGACAAGGTGCAATGGGCCAGGCGAAGATTCAAATGGGTAGGGATGAGGATTAAGGCGCCAACCGTCGAGCACGGCGTTCATCTGACTGACGACCATCGTGTGGGTAGTGGAAAACTCTTCGCCTTTAGCTCTCTGCGCCAGCCACTCGTCTCGGTTAGTAACTCAATGCGCGGAACTCTGCCAAGGCTAATCCTGATATTGATGGGCACCTTAGTTGGCCTGATGCTCGGGGAGATAATCGTAAGAGCTTTTCACCTGGGTCACACCCGGACAGTCTTTGAGTACAACAACAAGCTGGTCAAACTCAGGCCTCATGCCGGATTCATGAACTACCGCGAGAATTCGACCTGGGTTGAGATAAACAATCTGGGTTTTCATGATCATGATCGACAGGCTACGAATGGGAACTACAGGATCTTGTTTCTCGGAGACTCTTTCCTACAGGCACAGCAAGTGGATACTGAAAATCTCTTTACAATCCGCTTAGAAGCCCAGTTTATTCGGGACGGTCAAAAAATCGAAACCATCAATGGAGGTGTCCCCGGCACGGGCACTGCCTATCAGTATGTTCTTTGGAAAGAGTTTTTTGAACCGCAGGTAAAGATCAATCACTTGGTGTTATGTGTTTTTATGGGTAATGATCTGAGCGATAACAGTGCCGATCTGGCCGATCCTGACAATGACGGTACAATCTTCCTCGATAGCGAGGGCAACATCCTTCACCTGGAGAAACAACCCGGCCGCTTCAAGAAGATTATCAATTATGGCCGCGACCATTCTGCTCTCCTAAACACATCTTACGAGAATGCTTACCGACTTAAGAAGACCTACCTGGGAAGCGCCGGAACCGGAGCGGGCCTCGCACAGGAGACTCCAAAAAGCTATGGCGGGGCGTGGGAAGCAACGGTGCAGGGAACGATCGCTCGCGTCAGGCGATGGAAGTCAGAACTGAGTGAAAAGAAAATTCCTTTCGACCTGGTGATGATAGACAAGCCCGGAAAAGTCTATAACCGGTTTGAGTTGCAATTTATCGACCAGGTACAAGCAGCTTGTGCGCAGGACCAAATTGGTTTCTTGCGACTGAGGCTTTCTGCAGATCCCTACGAAACATATTCCTTCGATGGAATTGCGCTTGGTCATTTTAATTGGAACGGTCACGAGCTGGTGGCCCGCGAACTCTATGATTTCTTCAAATCTCATCACGGAGCAATGTTCACTCTTGCAACGCGTTGATCGCTGATCATTGGATGTCTGAGTTAGCCATCAAAGTCGAAGGTTTAAGCAAGCGCTACCGCATTGGGGCGCAGCAAAGGGCCTACAGGACTCTGCGAGAGAAGCTCAACGAGACCGCCTCGGCTCCTTTCCGCGCAATGAAGTCGCTGACCAATGGCAACGGCAATGGTCACAAGTCGAAATCCGAAACCTTCTGGGCGCTCAAAGATGTTTCTTTCGAAGTTAAACCTGGTGAAGCTGTCGGCATCATTGGCCGCAACGGGGCAGGGAAGAGCACGCTCCTAAAAATCCTTTCGCGCATCACGGAACCTACCGAAGGTCACGCCGACATCAATGGTCGTATTGCCTCGTTGCTCGAAGTCGGCACCGGCTTTCATCCCGAGCTCAGTGGCCGCGAAAACATCTTCTTGAACGGTTCGATTCTCGGCATGAAACGGGTTGAGATCCGCAAGAAGTTTGATGAGATGGTCGCCTTCGCCGAGATCGAAAAGTTCATCGATACCCCGGTGAAGCATTACTCCAGCGGCATGTACGTTCGCCTCGCTTTCGCTGTGGCCGCGCATCTCGATCCGGAGATCCTGTTGGTCGATGAAGTGTTGGCGGTCGGAGATGCCGAGTTTCAGAAGAAGTGTTTGGGGAAGATGGGTGACGTGGCACGCGAAGGACGAACCGTTCTATTCGTCAGCCATAATTTGGGCGCAATAAACAGGCTGTGTGGTTCGGCGATATGGGTTAACGACGGAAAGCTTCAAATGGTAGGTGAGAGCGAAGAGGTCGTTACTCGTTACCTATCAAGCGGCGCGCAGTTTAGCGGTGAACGTCGCTGGTCAAATCCCGTTGACGCTCCCGGCACCGATGAGATTCGCTTGCTCGCAGTTCGGATTTCGAACGGCGATCGTGAGCAGGCCACAAACTTCGATGTGCGTCGCCCTCTCAACGTAGAAATTGAGTATGAGCTACTGGCGCCACTGCCGCGTTTTCGCACAGCCTTTCGGCTCGTGGCTAGCGACGGCACGGTAATTCTCACCTCCGCTGAAAGTAGCAACAATGGCTGGGACCAAACCTACCGTGAGCCGGGCAAATACACGAGCTGGTGTCAAATCCCGGGAAATTTTTTGAATGTCGGGCAATACGGTATCACGGTGTCATGCGACATTCCGCTCGTGCGGGCGTTGTTCCTCGTTGAGAACTGCTTGAATTTTCACGTCGAAGAAACCGGGTCACACAGTGGTCGCTTTCCTGAAAGATGGCCTGGATTGATCTGCCCGAAATTTGATTGGCAACTCGAGAGATTGGATCGAGAGAGCGTTGCTTGCAGCGCCACCTCCGACTAACGTGTCATTCCTTATTGATTCATATCACAAACTCCCGACCCCGATTCGTCGCGGGATCAGAAGGATAATGTCCTCCAGGAACGGCATCATTGCGCCGGCGCAGAAATATTTTTATCCACGACTCGCCAGGGCCCAATCGCTCTTAATTGCTCGCGAGAGCCGCGACCGATGTTGGTGTGGCGGCCACTTGATGTCGTTCGAGTGGCACCCCAGTTACGGTGTCTGTGCAATATGCGGTACCTACGTGAACAAGATCCCACCCGCGCAAAGTGGTTTAGAAAAGTTCTATTCACTAGGTAACTACTGGCACGCAAGGCAGGCACTGAAAAACTCTCCGACGATTGGAGACCGCGCTGGGCTCTATCGCTCGGAAGGACGATTGCAGCAGTGGCTGGACTTGATTGAAAAATATGGGCCTGCCACCGGCCACGTAATCGAGATCGGTTGCGCTCCCGGGGTGCTGCTTACGGAGTTATCCGCGCGTGGGTATAGGTGCACCGGTGTGGAGATTAGCAGCGACGTGGCTGAGTGGATGCGCAAGACGACCGGCCTGGACATACGCTCTGGTTTTTTCCCGGGCGTCAAACTTCCGCAGTGCGATCTGTTCCTGGCATTTGATGTCCTGGAACACAGTCCATGTCCGGTAGAGTTCCTAAAGAACGCTGCAGAGCACCTTTTGCCAAACGGCATCGCGATAATACAGACGGCGATCGATCGCTATGATTATCAGCCGCCATTCGGTACTCGCTTTGATATGTTTGACGACCTGGAACACCTGTTCCTCTTCACCGATCAGGCAATGACAGCGTTAGCGAAAGAAGCAGGACTAGAAGTCGTCAGTCTCGATGAAGGTTTATGGCTTGGCGGCGAGGCCTGCATTCTTCGAAAGCGGACAAAAAGTTGAACATCGCTTTTCATCCCATGGGCCAGACAGGTTGGGTAGGCGGCGGCATCTACTTACAAACCCTGTTTCAGGCGTTGAAGCAATCAAAGGGCGCGGACTTGAATATCAGCATTATCGGAGAGAACGGCTTCCTCTCGGACAATTCTCAAATTCGCGAACTGGTTGATGACGTCATTAGTTATCCATCGGTCAAACGGTGGACGTCCACGTGGGCAATGGAAAGCGCAAGCTTGCGATTACGGCGGCGCGGCGTAGTAAGAGATCAAATACTTAGGCAGCACAGCGTTGACGTCATCGCATTCGGCGAAGCGCCGGAAGGTTCGAAAATTCCCGCGCTGGCCTGGATTCCCGATTTTCAACACCGTCACCTCCCTGAGTTTTTCTCGGGCGAAGAATGTCGTAACCGGGATGTCTCGTTTTCTCGTTTAGCAGAGCGCGCAGCGAGAGTGATTCTCATCAGTGAATCGGTGAAGAAAGATTTCGTAGCTTTTCACCCAGGCTTCGCTGACAAAGCGAGAGTTCTCCAGCCGATAAGCGCTATCCCGCCATCCGTTTACGATGAAGATCCGGGTTTGTTGTGTGCAAAGTACAACCTGCCCGCGAAATTCTTCTACTTGCCAAATCAATTCTGGAGACACAAAAACCACATCACAGTTTTTCGCGCCTTAAAGATATTGAAGGATCGGGGCGTTCCGGTTTTCGTTGTTTGCAGCGGTCATTTGGATGATTACCGACATCCCACATTTTTCTCTGAACTACTACAGGAAATATCTCGCCTGAATATTCGCGAACAGGTTGCAGTGCTTGGCGTAGTGCCGAGGGAGCATGTGTTTCAGTTAATGCGACAAAGTGTTGGCGTGCTGAATCCTTCGTTGTTTGAAGGGTACGGAATGACGGTGGATGAAGCGCGCTCGTTGGGTAAACAGATTCTCGTTTCCGATATCGCCCCGCACCGTGAACAGAATCCGCCCCGTGTGACTTTCTTTGACAAACTGGACAGTGAAAATCTGGCAGAACAAATGGAGCGCATTTGGCGCGAGACTGAGCCTGGCCCTAATGCCCGTGTAGAGACGACATCAAGAAATGAAATGCCCGAACGTCTGCGCGACTACGCGGAATCATTTATTGCGATCGCGAACGAAGTCCTGATTGAGAAGTTAGACACGACATGCGTAGCCCAACTTTAAGGGACCTTCCGCCTCCGCCGCCGGCCAAAATCGGCTGGCCCTGGACTGAAGAAACTCCGCCTGCAGCTGACACGCTGCCTGGCAAGGGCGCCTTGCCACGCGTCAGCCCTCGAGTCAGCATTGTCACGCCGTCGTTCAATCAGGGATGTTTTCTTGAAGAGACGATTCGTTCGGTCTTACTCCAGGGCTATCCCGATCTCGAATACATTGTCATTGATGGCGGTAGCACAGACGAAAGCGTTCAGATTATTCAGAAGTATCAAGAATGGCTGGCTTACTGGGTCAGCGAAAAAGATTCCGGACAGGCCCACGCGATCAATAAAGGATTCTCACATGCGACCGGCGAGATTTGTGCCTACCTGAATTCTGACGACGTGTTTTGCCAGAATGCATTGCACAACGTTACCTCATTCCTGGATAAACGCTCTGAAGCGGCGTTGGCCTATGGTGATTGTCAAATAGTCGATGAATTGAGCGCGGTCAACGATCTGTGGCTTGCTCCTGAGTTTGAGCTTCCTGAGTTGCTATTTCGCTGCTACATCGCGCAGCCGGCGAGCTTCTGGCGAAAGTCGAAGATGGCGACCGAAGGCGATTTTAATGCGGGAATGCATTACGCCTTTGACTATGAAATATGGTTGCGGATGGCAGCTGCAGGACAGACATTCTCGCACGTGCCGCTCTTGCTGGCACAGCATCGCAAAACTGAGGGCACGAAAACGGTGAGTAGGCCTGAAGCATTCACCGCTGAGATTGTTAGCGCCCTCGAGACGTTCTTCAAATCGCCGGCTATACCCCCGGCCCTTAAGTCATTCGAAGTGGATGCTTATGCCATCGCGTTTCTAAATCACGCGCTGCTGAATTTTCGCCTGCAGAGCTGCGACGAAGCACGTCAGGCTTTGGAAACTGCCTTTCGTCATTCGCCGTATTTGGTTCGAAGCCAACGCGAACGGCTCATTCGAGCGTTGGTCGACAATGCTGATCCTTCAGGTCCACTTGATGGTGCTCGCGAATATTTGGACCTGGTCTTTTCTCAGCTTCCGAGCAATGCCGGCGCGCTCAAGCAACTCCGCCCCAGCGCGTTGCGACGAGTAGAAATATTGTATTCAGCACGCTCGAACAATCGCGAAGCTTTGCTTCAGGCGCGGCGGCTGCTCTTGCCGACCTTAATCGACGACTTTTCCTGGTTGCGCAGTCAGGCGGCTCGAGGCGAGTTTCTAAAAGTTCTGATCGGTCAACCCACAACCGAGCGGCCAGGCGGGTTCGCACAGCTATTGAGAACAGTTCGCAGCGCGTTTCCCCGCACGAGGAAAAACTACGGCTGAAACTCTTAGCATTTGCTTTGTAAGTCAGGAGTACCCCGAAGAAACGGGATGGGGCGGAATCGGGACTTACACGTTTGAAATGGCGCACGCTCTGGC
>DATBRN010000084.1:0-23848 GCA_036560225.1 Pyrinomonadaceae bacterium
GGTGTACGGTGTTGTGAAGGATCGGTCCCAGCCATGACACCACTTGGCTCCCAACTTAAGGTATTCGGACATCATCATTCCGATGTTGCAACCGACATCCAGAATCACCCGCTCTACGACTGAGACTCCCGCCTGCTGGAAGAGCTGCGAAAGAGTCTTCATTCGATTGGCAACACTACGTTTTCCTGGCAGTTTCACGCCGGGAACCGATTGGTAAAGATAACGTCCACCGCGGAGTAATGCCGTGTCGCCAAAATGTGTCTCTTCGGCGGCTGCCAGCGCCAGGTCTGTCAGAAACTTTTCGTAGTCGCTCAGGAGAAAGTTTTGAAAATCGATGTAGTTGAACTGACCATTCCTATCGACCAGGGCGTTGTTGCAACAGGTGGGACATTCGAACTCCTCGTCAGCGAAACCCTCAGGAAGGATGACCTTGATAACGCCCTCCGCATCCAATTCCTTCAGCCGCTGAACGCCGGTCTCACACTCAGCAAGAGTTGGTATACGGCGGCCAACGTCCTGAACAACATAGGCGGTCCAGATCTGGTCGTCACACTTAAGATTGATCAAGTCGTATAGTCGAGGTCCGACTCCTTTCGCGTGAAGGAAGTTGGCTACCAGCGAAAGGTGCCGGTGTCCGTGGACCATCCCCAGCTGAATTCTGCTATCCCCCTTTGCCCGGCCCATCAGGTAGCCGCCATCGTCGACGCTTCCGGGCTTCTTCATTATTTTGAGCCCCGCGTCCGCTGGGTAGTCTCTTGCCACCGACGCAAACGCTGTCAGCTTTAGATCTCCTGGCGACAAATAGATGGCATGGGAACCCTCACCGTAAGCAGCGCCCACGGAGCGAAGATGGTTCACGAGCGAGTCCGCTGACGTGGTTCCTATTTCCGTTAGAGTGATTGTGCGAGGAGACTGAATCGGAAGAACTTCCTGCCAGGGTACTGGTTTTCCAAAGGCTTCCTTGAGAAGCCGGGAAACGCCGACCCTGCGGATGGTTCGAACTTCCGACGTAATCTGATCCTTGGTTTTGCCGGCCGCGCAGTAGGTCCAGGGAAACCGGGTAGCTAGCCATCCTTGAGTCGAGCGTTTTCCAGCTTCAATCATGAGCTGATGTGGATCAGAATAGTTTTCGTATGCACTCTTTCCTTCATTGGAAAGATTCCAGTGATTTCGTTCGACAACTAACCAACCTGCTTTAATTGGGGCCACACAAGAGAATGAAAAATCTTCAAATGAAAGCGACTTGCCATTTGCCCCATTGCCATTGCTGCGTTCATCAGGATGATCAATTCTTTCAAGCTGACTCCATAAATCACTGGTAGATAGACCGCCAGG
The DNA here is from genome assembly GCA_036560225.1 of Pyrinomonadaceae bacterium. Taxonomy (GTDB): domain Bacteria; phylum Acidobacteriota; class Blastocatellia; order Pyrinomonadales; family Pyrinomonadaceae; genus PSRF01. The sequence continues at coordinate 1,336 of DATBRN010000084.1, forward strand.
ATGTTGCAGCAGTATCTGAAACAACTGATGGACTTTTATTGTTAGCTGCTCTCTCTTGGTTGTTGTCATCTCTATTCCGAAACTGGCCGAGGCTTCTGGGTTGAATCCGTCTCAAGGGAAGCGAGGCGTTGCAGGCAAATTGCGTAGGCTACGAGGTAGTAGACGTACCACTGGTAAGCAACGGAGGCGAAAAGGCTCACCACCATGTAACCGACGAGGCTCGCCTGGAATCCGATGGCGAGATAATAAGTCGGCGGCCGCCGGCCGGCTTTACGGGTCGCCTGCTCGATACGGCGCAGGCCCTTAAAAGAACCGAATAAGAAAGCCACGTAGATGAGCAAAGCCACCAGACCCATCTCCGAGGCTACTTGAGTGTAGGCATTGTGGGTGGCGTGGTTGGTGTTTGAATAAAGAATATAGTTGTCCATTCCCACGCCAAACAGGGGATGTCTTGCGGTAACTAAGATCGAGCGTTTGAGGTCGTCAGTTCGAGCAACAGCCGAGTCGTCGCGGGTAGTGGCCAGACGGCTTCGATAAGCGGTCGGTGCAAAAGCCACCGTTGCCACCACTACAGTCAGAGCGACTGCCCCGAAAAGTACTCGATTGCGCCTGGCAAGCTTCCAAACGAGAAAAGCCAACACACAGACAAATCCCAAAAACCCTGCGCGAGAAAAGGTCGCAACCAGGCCAATCATCATCAAAAGCGAGCAGCCAAGATAAGCGACCTTTTTAAGTGCACCACGGGAGGCGAGTAAAAGGCTCAGACTGATCGGAATCATGGTAACCAGGTGGAGCGCCAAATCGTTGGGATTGCTGAAGAGCCCGCCGATAAGGCCGGCGATGCGACTCCCGGCCATGACGAGGTTGCCTTGCGCGTAATCATTCAGCGCGGCAACACTCAACACACAACTTACCAACAGCACAAGCAATATCAATCTGCGCAACCGTTTCTCTGTGCGCACCACATTCACCATCACGATGAACATGACAATCACCTTGAGAAAGTCGACGAAGCTTTGAAATGCGCGGGCCGGCTCCAGGGCGAGTGGGATCGACAGTAATCCTGTTAACAACAGCGCCACGGCAAGTCTTACTTCACGTGGCCACGCAGTAATCCTGTTCTCGAGACCGAGTTGGGTGGGAATGAATACAACCAGCGTCGCTATGGCTACGATCAGGGCGCTCCTGGATAGCCAGGCAAGAGAGGGAAACAGCTCATAAGGCCGAACGTAGACCAGGAAGGTAAAAACGAACAGCCCCAGGTAGGACAGAGAGTGTCCGTGTTTCAGTGCCCCGTTGGGTGACGGCTGTGTTTGTTCTAATTGCGAAAGGCGCGAGCTTTCTTTGCGAGTCTCTGAGATTCGACGTCGCGGCGGATTTACCCTTGCCGGCTTGTCAACGATAACAACACGCTCAACCGCACGAATTCGCGGCGCACGATCTTCAGTTTCAACCGAACTCAGGTGCCTCTGGCTGCGTGACGGCCTTATGGGTTCGTAATCCTGCAATTCGAACTTATCCCGCATAACGTTTTGGCGGCGAAGCCTCTGCGCCCTGATAGTTCTGAAGCTGCTTCTGAAGTCTCTTACCCCTGCTCTTGAGGGGTTGAAAACCGAGCCTTAAATCAAAAGAAGCTGCTACGCTCAACGCGCGGCAGCCTCGAATTGCAGTTTTTATAGTAGGCTTTTCAACAGCCCCGGGAAACCTAGACTGCTACCTCGTTTTGGTCGCCAACTAAAACCAGCTCTCTAACGCGCTCGCGGAGTGCCCCTTCGAATCTTCGGGCCTCTTCAACTTCAGAGAACGAAAGGGCCCTTAATTCCTGTTCAATTCGCCGCCGATAATCCGAGACGAGCGAATCGGAAACTCCCAAAACAGCCGCAACTTCAAGCTGGGTAGCATGTTGCGGGCTCAAATAGCAGTGCCACAACACTCCGAGAATGCGATTATATTGTTTGACTTTTCCCCGAACGGTTCCGTGGAGGTGGCCGAGGAAGTGGTCGACAAAGCCCGCGGCTTCGTCTTCTGACTCGCGGCGCAGTAGTCCCTGCTCCGGGTCTTCTCCCTTGTCAATGGGTTGAAAATGATTGCCATCGCTATCGTTGTCATCGCCGTCGAGCGGTACCAGATAGATGTCCATTACCGGAAGGCGCGACATAACGAGGCTGCGGAGAGCCCTGACATCGACTGGAGAATCGACCGCGTCCAACACGGAAACGATGAGGTCTTCCAGGTCGGAATTGCTAATCACAACCTGCGAGTCGCCGGTGCAACCCACCATGCGGGTATCACGCGCGCGAACCGGAATAACGTGAACACGCTGTTCAACTTCGTGTGAGTCTCGGCGGCGTTTGTTTTCGGGCCATTCGCTAAGGCCATACACTCGGTCGGCAAGCCGGCGATGAGGTTCGTCTCCGCTGCCGCTGGAATCAAAGCGCCGGAAATTACCGCTTGATTGGATAAGTGTAGAGATGCGGCGGGCGAGGCGATAGCTTTCAGGGTGACGCTTTCGTAGTTCAGCAGTCAGAAGGTTAGTTAGTTCAATCTGGCCAATTTCGCATTCAATTTCGTAGTCGCTCATCTCCGATTCGAGGTAATGCTCGAAGCGATTCTTGCTCAGGAGTTGAACGAAGAGTTCCTGGGTAAGGTCGGTATAAGCTGTGGTTGCGCCTTCCTCTACCAACAGACCGGCGCTTCGCGAGGCCCTCACCAGAGGATGATGGGAAACGACGCGATGAAGCTCCGACCAGAGGCGATTTACGTCCGAGCATCTCAGGCTTTCGACCCATTTGCCACTTTTCGCCATCCGCTCCGCGGTTCGTTTGGCGCGGGCAGTTTGCGGCTCCTGATTGACGGAGGCGAGCTCAGTTTCTTTTTCGACTTCGCGACTTAGAGATTTCACAAGGATTGTTCTTTGTGTTACGGAGTTGATGGGGATGTCACTTTGATGGGAGAACTTGATGATGTACCTTCCCCTCGCCCAAACTTGGGTAACTAGGCAAATATCAGCTTTGCAATGGCGTAAGGCTTTGGTAAGGCGGCAAACTACAGCTCTTTCGAGAAGGAGTCTTAATTCACCTTTGGGGGCTATTTTGGCTAGTCATTTTGAATTGCCCGAGTAATTCCCTGAGAAAACAGGTGGGCTGCCTTGGGAGCAAGCGTCAGAGAGCAGGCGCCCTCAGACTTGACGTCGAGCATCTTAGCAAACATTCCCAAGAATGAGCAACATTTTTTTACACGACACTCAAACCATTGATTCCAAACTAGATCCAAGGCGTCAAGAGGTTAATTTTCCGGAAAAAGTTGTGGAAGTCTCAGACGATTAGGTGTATTAAGCGGTTGAACAAGGAGATGTCTGCGGGTTCCTGGTTTAAGGCTAACCGAGCAAATCGCCCCTTTTGCCCCTTAGTCGCTCAAAGGCGTGTTTTTTTCTAAATTCGATCAACTTACCTGGTCGGGTCTTTTCAAATCCGGGGGCCACTGATGAAAGCCTCTAGCGTAAAGTCATTCAGCAAAAAGCTCGCGTGCCCTTCTTCTTACCTCTTACTCTCATTTCAGAAACAGAAGCTGTCCCCGGAAATCAACATCCTGGTCAAACATCACCTGTCTGGTTGTGACTTCTGCTATTGCGAGATTCCACTGCTCGGGTTTTATAAGCGACCCCGAAAGGCCGAATGTCGCCCTCCCGAGTTGCCAATTAATCTAAGAGTCCTCGCCGAATCCATTCTGGAAAAAGACAAGTCTGTCAGGGCTGTGGGTGAAAGCTCGGAAGGCACGGCGGGCAGTGTTTGATGAGGTTATAAGCGCGCCGTTGATTTTCTAGATTTGACTAGGCAGCTGGCTGAGTCTTTCAGGTCAAACCTAGGTATAAAGTTCCTCGATCAGATCGCCAAACTTCTGATCAATGACACGTCTCTTAACCTTGAGCGTCGGTGTCAGTTCTCCCTTGTCAATAGTGAATTCATCCGGCAACAGTGCAATACGACGGATGCGCTCGTAGTCAGCGAGTTCCCGTGTTAGAAGTGCAACATCGCTTTGTACCAACTTGACTGCGGCAGGAAGCTTGGCAAGGGAAACTCGATCGCTCGGAACCTCCTCACCAGAGGCTGACAACGCCTGTTTGACCGCTTCCCACTCTGGGACAATCAGAGCGATCGGCTGCTTGCGTCCGGCGCCCACGACTACAACCTGACTCACAAACTCGCTCTGCTTGATAAGACTTTCAATCTGTTGTGGTGCGACGTATTTTCCGTTTGAGAGCTTGAAGAGGTCTTTTTTCCGATCGGTGATGTAAAGCCGTCCGTCCTTATCTAGATGACCCACATCGCCGGTGGCAAACCATTCGTCCGACAGGACCGCGGCGGTCTCTTCGGGATGGCCGTAATAGCCACGCATGACGTTGGGTCCGCGTAAGAGAATCTCGCCATCATCAGCGATAGCAACCTCGATTCCCGCGAAGGGCAGGCCAACGGAGCCGACTCGATTGTTCTCCGGCCTATTTGCCGAGACTATGCAGGTTTCAGTGGCGCCATAACCTTGCAGGATCGGAATCCCGGCCGCGAGAAAGGCGTAGGAGAGCGCAGGCGAAAGTGGCGCCCCTCCGGAAACGAAATATCTTAAACGGCCACCCACACCTTCACGCCACTTAGAAAACACCAGGCGGTCTGCTAATCCTTGTTGGAGCGCCAGGGCCGGCCCTACAAATTTGCCTTTATGCTTTGCCTCGGCATAACGCTGACCAACTTCGACAGAACGTACAAAAACCCGGCGCTTCAAGCCTTTCTGTGAAAGGCCTTTTTTCACGATGCGGTGATAGACTTTCTCAAACAAACGAGGTACGGCTGTCATAACGGTAGGTCTGACCTCCCGCAGATTTTCTGCGACTTGATCAAAGGAAGCCGTGTAATACACCGAGACGCCGCTGTAACAAAAGATATAAAACCCTGTCCTCTCAAAAATGTGGGACAGCGGAAGCACGGATAAAGCCGTGTCGGTTTCTGAGATTGGCAGTCCCGCATTTATCGATATCACATTCGAAACGAAATTCGAGTGGGTTAGCATCACACCCTTTGGTTCGCCGGTGGTACCCGACGTATAGATTATCGTTGCGAGATCGTCGGGCCTGATTGCCTTAAGATAAGCGCCAAAAGCCGCAGGCTTATTGATCGATCTCTCCTGCCCACTCTTTTCCAATGCCGCTAGTGTTGTTGATCTTTCAATGTCGTCGTCAGGCGGGTCGAAAAAAACAATGCGCTCCAGAAAATCGAGACCTTCCAACGCTTTGCCTGCGTGCTTATAAAGCTTTTTGCTGGAAATGAAGATTGCGCGAGAACCTGAATCGGTGAGGATGTAGCGAATTTGATCAACCGCCTGAGTCGTGTAAATAGGAACGTTAATAGCCCCCAGACTAAGAATCGCAAGATCTGCAATCGACCATTCGGGTCTGTTTTCTGACAGCAACGCTATCCGATCGCCAGGCTTTATTCCCAACTCCGCCAGACCGAGCGCTACATTTCGCACGCGCTCGACAAACGTTTCGGCCGAAATCCTAATCCACTCGCCACCAATCTTGTGATTAAGTGCGTCTTGCTTTGCGTATTTTAAGGCAGCCGTCAGGCAGAGCCCCGGGACCGATGAAGCCCTCGCGCTTTCCACTTCCTTTGTCTGAGTTTTGGCCGAAGCTGTTGAAACCAAAACGGCTGGCGCCTCCTGGTAGTTTGTTCGTGAACCTGGATTGCGGACTGCTCGAACCGAATGATATTACACGACGTGGTATGTCTCGTCAGTTTGGCGAGGAGAGTGCAACGAGAGTTTAACCGATAGGTGCTACTGCCACTGCCTCTGAATTCCTGGTCGCCCGCCTCTTCCGCCGCGACTGCACGTCCTCCACGCGTCCGTTCATCGTCGCCAACGCCGCGAGCACCAAGAAAAGGAGAGCATTTGCAGGAGTGTGCAGCGTGAAATCAAAAAAGCTGTGAACGAGCACCGCAAAACAGCCCGCCAGCGCTCCTATGGCCACACCTCGCCTGAACTCATCACGAGATTCTCGCCGAGCAAATCCCATGCGAAATAAACCGACAACGAAAAATAGTCCAAGTACTGCGCCAACGATACCGCCATCAGACAAGACTTGCAGATAATCGTTGTGCGCTTGCTCTAGTCGGTACATTCCGTTGCGCGAATCATAGGCAGTATAGACCACACCAAACGCACCCAATCCCGTGCCTACTAACGGATGGTTCTTGATTATGTCGACGGTGACGCTCCAAAAATGTGCGCGTCCAGTCGTCGGATCATCCGTGTTAACCGAACCGACCATCCGGGTGAGTGCTTCCTCGCCACCTAACAGGACGACGCCTACAAAAAGTGCCACAACGAGTGCCAGCGCGAGTCCGGCTTTTGCCGCCGCACTCTTGAAGCGAGGTGTGTGTTCCTCTGACTCACTTCTCCTGTGCTTGTGCCAGTGCCGTCGCCAACCCATTGTTGCAACAAGGAAAAGCAGCTCTGCAAAAAAGCTGATGAGGCCACCGCGAGAGTTCGTCATTATCAGGGCAACAGCCATTAGTCCGGCCGCAAAGAGATAAATGAATCTCTTCTCGCGCGCGATCGCTCCGGTGAATACGAGACCTAGCGGCAAAGCCAGAGTCAATTCCATGTAGCCGGCAAAATGATGGCGATTGATGAAAGGACCGAAAGCCTGACTCTGGGGCATTTCGCGTAACCAGTAGACCCTATCAGGACTCGTAAAGGACTGCGTGAGGCCGAAGATTGCCAGGAAAAATCCAAATACCGTAATCGTCCTGACGAGCAATCTCAGACGTTTCGGCGTATCGGTGAAAACCAGGACAGCGGCGAAATAAATCAGCAGGGCCGCCACCTGCACGAGAATAAACCTGGTCGAGTAAGGGTCAAGCGACAAACTCCTTACCAGCGGGATTGAATGAGTGCCCACGTCTTCCGGATGCCGCAACGGAAGAAGCTGAAACGCGCCCAACAAAAGCATTCCCAGCAGGGGTAGCTGCAAGACATTTCGGCTGATGCGAAATGATCCCAGGTTCCAACCATCAATCAGCCATAGAACCAGAATTGAAGTACCACCAACAAAAAAGAGCGCGAGTGCCCAATAGTGAACCATGCCATACGCCAGCGCCGAAAGTATGATTGCCAGACAAACAATAAGAAATGCGAAACGGCTCGCAAGCGTATGCCGGATGCGATAAGTCGTATACCCCGAGGGTTGGATTACGGGAGGCTTCGCTTCCTGCGAAACGAGTGCGCTACTTTCGGGGCTTAAGGTCGAAGTCGTCATACCAAACGGTTCCAAAGATCGGACAAACGGGGCTGTCAGCACAGGTGTTCCGCAACATCTTCACCTTGACAGCTTCAGTTTTCGCACCGGTCTTAAAAGAAAGAGAAAGACGGTCCCAATTATTATTACCGCTGGGCGCCGGCGGCGCACCAGCCAACACCGATTCGTCCGCTGCATCAGCGATCACTACCACGGGAGTTTCAGCGCTCTCAAGCCGCTCCGTCTTTAAGTAACATTCAAGATCATACTCGGTGTTGGGTTTAACCGGGACCAGCTGCGAAATGTTGATGGAATCGATATGCGAACGAACCTGGAAAAATATCCGCAAGCTTCGGTCTCCGGTGTGACCCTGGACGGCATCGATTCCGATCTGCACTTGCGAGTTTGACTGTACCTGCCAGCCAAAGACGGCCCCGGGACCGTGAGCCAAATTGTTTTCAAAACCACCATCCAGCACGTGACCGATTTCGGCACGATACGCCGGACCGGGCGCAACCTGGTTCCAAATCTCCATTGCTTGATGATAGCTCCGGTTCCGAATGAGGCTGGCAATAATGGCATCGGCAGCGGCGCGGTTCTCCCTCATTTCCGAATCGGTTAGATCGTTCCAAAGTCGTAGGCCGTAGTCATAGTGTCCACGCTCAATAAGGTACTGAGAAAACGCAGCGCGTATCGCTGGAGTGGTCCCGACTGCCGCCTTAAGCGAATCAAAGTCGTCCTTATTAATCTGCCAGGCGAGGTTGAATAGCTGTGCTTGAAATTGATCGTTTGCGTCGCTAGCTCGCTGTAACTCTGCAAATCCTTCAGTGTAGCGATCGGTACGCAGCAACAGGTTTCCGAGATACCAGTGTGGATAAGCATAGGAAGGAGCAAGCTTCACAGCCTCGCGCATAGCTTTTTCTGCTTTTTCAAACTCGCCTGCCTGCTCCAGGGCGCTGCCAAAATCCATCCACAATCGATAATCGTTAGGCGACAGGCTGACCGCCTTTTCGTACTCGGTTACAACAAGCGAGATCTGATCGGGAGGAAGTTCGGTTTTTGCAAGATTGCCCAGTCTCCAGTGTGGCAAGGGATCATTGGGCGCCAGGCCTACGGCCATCTGAGCCGTCTCAAGGCGATGATCCTCAGGATGAAAATATTCGGCCATGGTATTGCCCAGATACCATCGCACCGCAAACCAGGTCGCAAAAAACGCGAGCAGGACTGTCAGCGTGGTTAACACTTTCAAAGGCGCGGTCGCTTTAAATTGCACCAATTGATCAGGCATAGACGACTTAGTTTGCGGGGCCCATTACTGTTCCGTCACGTCCTCGATCGAGATACGCATGCGCTTTACGATTATGTTCTGCGGCCGGCAGGAAGCCAGAATCTCCTGGAGTCGTTCCTCCGTCATTTTGGAGCTGGAAATTAACACTTCATCCACCTCATGCTGCTGGCAAACCGAGTTTAGATCGCCATTGCCACCGTAGACTTTCAAGCCGTGGATCAATTTACCGGTCTTTGCCGGATCGTCATCAAGAAAGCCGACTGGCGAATACTTTAACGAGCGATTGTTGAGCAGTTCCCTAAGCAACAACTCGCCGCCATCACCCGCGCCGTAAATGAGCACTCGCCTGCCTTCGCCGCTCGCAGCTACCGGAATTACCTGGCGGAACAACCGAAAGGCCATCCGACTGCCGGCAAGAAACATAAACATCAAGACGCCGTCAATGAGGAAAACGGTTCTCGAAAACCCTTCAAAGCGAAATGCGAAGAGCACGACCATCATGCTCAACACAGAACTGAGCACCACGGCTTTAGCAAAAACGATCAAGTCATCGAGACTCGTGTAGCGCCAGATACCGCGGTATACACCCATCACCAGGAAGGCGGCCATCTTGACGAAAACCAGCACCGGCACGGTGCGCAGGAAGAGTTTCCACGCGTTGCTTCCGGAGAGAGCACCAAACTTCATCGCGTAAGCGCACCAATATGCTAAGAGTATGAGAATGACATCCATCAATACCTCAAAGATGCGCCGCTTGTAAGAGAGATCGATCAGGAATGCATAGAGTGACTTGTCGCGAGCCGCCAGCGCTTCTTCGGTTTCGTCATAGACCTTAACGCCTGCGAGGTAAACGCCAAGGAGTGTAAGCAAGATAGTAAAACCGGCGATTCCGGCCAAGCTGACATCGAGCTTTACCTGCTGGACTAATAAGGCCAGGACCCCCGAGAGTGCCGCCAAACCGTAAAGCATCCAGACTGCGTGGCGCTCCGACATGCCAAGAGCAACCAACCGGTGTGAGGTATGGTCGCGTCCACCCTGCGATGCTGCTCGTCCGGAAAGCTTTCTGAGAATAGTGACGAAGGTGGTGTCAAAAATCGGTATGAACAGAACCAGGATTGGAACAGCCAGCACAGGCAGCAAACTTCTCGAGCGGCCACCCGACACATTGACTAAGGCCGCGCTGGCTAGAAAGAAACCGATAAACATCGAACCACAGTCGCCCATGAAGATGGATGCCGGGCTGGAGTTGTAAACCAGAAAAGCGAGCAGCGCACCAGCAAAAGTCATCAGCATCAGCGCTTCCGTCACGTTTCCGGCGGCCAGAAAGCTAAGTGCCAGAAAGCCAGAAGCAATTACCGCGATTCCGGCAGCAAGGCCGTCCATGTTGTCAAGCAGGTTTACAGCATTCGTAGTCCCGATTAGCCAGAAGATTGTTAGCACGACATTCAGCGCGGAAAAGCTGGTCCAGGGCAGAGCCAGACCGTAGTAAATCACGAAAGCTGAACCCATCACCTGACCGATGAGTTTTTGGTATGGCTTGGTATGTAGAAAATCGTCGAGCAGTCCAACCAGAAAAAGAAAGGTACTGGCGCCGATAACGACGTCCAAAGAGGACCCCGGAAAGTGCCCCCAGCCCTGGCTGGGTACACGAATGAATGCGATGTAGCTGACAACAACGGACAGCCATATTCCGACACCGCCAAGCATGGCAGTAGGCTTCTTGTGCCAGCGGTCGGTCTTCGGCTTAGCCACGATCCCGTAACGGCGAGCGAGGGCCCGAACGACCGGTGTAAGCACAAATGCCAGGATTGCTGACGCGGCTACGGCGAGAAAATTGATTGAGTTTAACGGCATACGGACGCGAGACTGGGAAACTATTGGACTGGTTAGTGTAAGAGGAAAGCTAATCTATCGCGCACGGCAAATCAAGTCAGGAGAGATAGGAAAGATACCGGGGAAGCCGAACGAGCAGTTGTGCTGTGCAAACAGAACCCGTATTGCTCCGGTTTGAGGCGGGTCAACGGAACCGGAGGGCAGGACCCGCGTCGAAATGGTCGTAAAACTGAAACCGGTAGGAATCGTTCCGCAACAGGCGATCGGTCGGCTATTGTGTCAAAAACAGAGTTTCGGCGGCGGCAGTACGTCAAGGCGCTTTGCTATCGACAGGCTCGGTGACGGAGACGTTAGTTTGCGACACGCTGAATGCCATTCAACATTCGGCAAGCTAAAGCTTGGACTCTAACTTCTTGAGCGTTATCGACCTGCTCGGTGACGGAGACGTTAGTTTGCGATCACGTTGAATGTCATTCAACGTCGGCAAGCTCAAGCTTGGACTCTAAACTTCTTAAGCGTGATCGACCGGCTCGGTGACGGAGACGTTAGTTTGCGACCACGCTGAATGCCATTCAACGTCGGCAAGCTAAAGCTTGGACTCTAAACTTCTTGAGCGTTATCGACCGGTCGCTGGTTCTTCAATTGGATCGACAATGCTAAGTAGTGCTCGGCTCGCTAGGTCTGACGATTAGTGGAACGACAAAAGACCATAGCGTCAAAAGGCCCGCAGCGATTTTAGGTTCGTAAATTCCCAGCACCGAAAATGGGCCACCAAGATTGTAGACCCACAGAACGAAAGCGATAGTGGTGATTACAATTTGTACTTTGTTGGTGACCTTGGAGATAAAAATCTGATACAACGGCACCGCGACCAACAGCACGCCGAAAATGACGCAAACCAAGATTTTGGTCAGTTGGTCCGTAGGTGCGGAGGTTGTTGAAACGCTACCGCCTACTACTCCCACAAGCACCAAGTATGCTCCTACGATCTCCGTGGGGACCAGCTTTACTGCCTTGTCGAGGTAGGGTTGGGTATCATTGACTTCTCTTGGCATTTTAGTTTCTCTCCTCTTCCATTGGTGATGCAGACTGCCCGTAGCCTGCTGAGGTAACGAAAGACGACCGCTTGTCAGGGTGGAAAAGCTATGTGCGATCAGACTGAGTGAGTTGAGACTCTGCTCGATTGAAGCCGCCAATCGCCAGAAAGTTAATGCGAGGCTTTGCAGTATACCTGAGATTGGCCTCCGCGGGGAGCCCAATTAATGAGAATCAACAGTATTCAGATCAAACGATAAAGTCAGGAAAAACGCGTCAGAAATTACGCTCCGATTGGGTGAGATTGCAAGACTTTTGTCTGTTTTTGTCTGTTTTATTTTTGTAAAACCCGGTCGGTTCGCTGATAAGACCCAATCGACACCGTGGGTAGATTCCGCTTCCGCCGGCAGGATCAGTCACCAAGAGAGGAGCGCCGGCCGCGGTGGAAGTTGATAACCGTTTGCAGTATTCCCTCAAGAGTCATCTCCGGTTTAAAGCCGACGAGTTGATTGATCTTTGATGTGTCTGGAACGCGTCGTGGCATGTCCTCGAACCCTTCTTCGTAGGCCTCATCATAAGGTACGAAGACAATCTCCGAATCAGAGTTTGTCAACTCTTTTACTTTCTCGGCGAGGGCGAGGATTGAGATTTCTTCAGTGGAGCCAACGTTGAATACTTGCCCAACCGAGCCGGAATGGTCCATCAGCTTCACCAGAGCTCCTACTACGTCGCCAACATAACCGAAACAGCGGGTCTGCTTGCCGTTGCCATAAACCGTAATCGGCCGGCCAGCGAGTGCCTGCTTAACGAAGGTAGGAATGACCATACCGTAGCGTCCGGTTTGTCTCGGACCGACGGTATTGAAGAGCCGCACGATAGTCGTCGGCAGTTTTTTCTCGCGCCAGTAAGCCAACGCCAGAAACTCGTCAATCGCCTTCGAACAGGCGTAGCTCCAGCGGCCCTTTATCGTAGCGCCCATAACGAGATTACCGTCTTCGCGAAACGGTACGTCAGCACTCAGGCCATAAACCTCCGACGTCGAGGCGATGAGAACTCGTTTCTGTTTTTTATTTGCGAGAGCAAGGACCACTTCTGTGCCTCGCACGTTTGTTTCAATCGTGCGGACAGGACTCTCAACGATCAGCTTAACCCCGACCGCCGCGGCCAGATGAATCACGACATCACACTGGTCAACGAGCTCGGCGGTAACCGGCTGGTTGTGAACAGAATCTATCGTGTAGTGAAAGCGGGGATTGCTTTTGAGGTGTTGAATATTGTCGATGGTTCCGGTTGACAGATCGTCTATTACCAAAACGTCGTCACCGCGATGTAAATAGGCATCGGCAAGATGAGACCCTATGAAGCCGGCGCCGCCAGTTATGAGTACCCGCAAAATTATTGCGCTCCTTTATCCGATAGACTGAATGGTAAATGGTTAATAGTGAATGGTAAATGGTAAGAGTCTTGAGGCAATGTTGACTAGGACCTTCGCGCGCACAAAGTGCCGACGAGCCCTGCCAATCATCTTAACCATCTATTTACCATTCACCATTTACTATTCCCCTGTCAGAACTCAACTCTGATCAACTCGTGGCAGGGAAGGTGGGCTTGCCCCCGCTCGCCGCTTGGAAACACTTTTCCCTTTCAACAAACCAGCGTAAAGACTCTCGATGTCCTGTATCAGCCGCTCCTTTGAATAGTTGCGGGCGACGAATTGTAAACCACGCGCACCGGTTTCACGACGCAGCGTGGCATCTCCTGCCAGTTTCGCCAACCCAGCAGCAAAGGATGAGGCATCATCAGCAGGCACACTGATGCCGCGCTGACACACGGTGAACGATTCGTTCACGGACTGTTGTGGATCGGGTTCTCCCAACAGATCCACGACTCCACCAACAGCCGTGGAGATCACGGGACGTGCATTTGCCATCGCTTCAATAAGTGTCAGCGGCGTTCCTTCGTTACGAGAAGTGAGGGCGACGATATCCAGTGCGGGATAAATGTTCTCGAGGTCTTTACGGCTGCCCGTAAATATCACGTCGTCTCCCAGACCCAGCGAGGCAGCCTGTCGCTCAAGCCCCTTTCGTAGCACGCCATCGCCAACAACAACGAAGCGCAAACGCGCGTTTGCTGACTCGCGCCGGAAACTATCTTTGAATAGTGCAGCTGCCCGCAGGAAAAGTTCATGATTCTTGATCTCAGTAAGCCGGCCCACAATTCCCACCAGCATATCGTTTGCGCTTAATCCCAGCTCGTCACGAAACGATCGGCCTTTTTCTTCCCAGTTGGCAAAGACGCTTGTGTCGAGCCCAAGTGGAATCACCGCGAACTGATTGGCGCGCCCAACGCGAAACTGTTTGTTGATTTCTCGTTTCTGCTGTTCACTCACTACGATCAGCTGGTCGGTTATCAACCTTGCCAGGATTCTTTCTATGAACAGAAAGGTGCGCGTTTTCAGTGGTCCATAATAGCTGTGGAAGATATGCCCGTGATAAGTGTGCACGAACTGGCAAGCGCGCTGGCGCCCCAGAAGTGCACTCGGAGTTAACCAGCGATAGAAGAATCCAGCCACTCTTCCAACAGTACCGGCTTTTGCCGTATGCGTGTGAACAATGTCAGGACGTTCGCGGAGAAAAAGTTTGTATAGTTTCCAAATTGTGAGCGTGTCTTTGAGGGAAATCTCGCGGCTCATCTCCGGAACAAAGACGGGCGACACGCCCATCTCTGTGGCAAAGTAACCCATATCATCTTCGCCTGGGGGAACTGTGCCGGCTATGAGCAGCGACTCGCACTCCGCGCTTTGCAGTGCTTTTGTGAGCCAAGCGACATGTTTAGCGGGCCCACCCACATTCAGACGGGCTATGACGCGAACAATTTTCATCTCTCCCCTGGAGCGCGAACAGATCTACCCCACGTTTAGAACTGCCACTTGTGGCCACCAGTCGGGCAAACAAGTCCGCTTTCTAAACAGTTGGCGAAAACAGAATGGTAATGACAGTTGTATGTCCAGGTTGTTACGGCAGCTTCAGGCTTTGGCACCGACTTCAGTTTCCTGTCGCAACTCCATTTTGTTGGCGCCGGTTTCGGCGACGAGACGCGAAGCCCGTAGAAGGCTTTCAAAGGTGCCGGCATCCGTCCACCAGCCATCCAGTTCCTCCCAGGTCATCTCGTCTCTTTTGATGTAAGCGTTGTTGACGTCGGTAATTTCAAGTTCACCGCGCCCCGAGGGCTTCAATGTACGGATGATGTCAAACACTTCGCCGTCGTACATGTAGATTCCGACCACGGCGTACTCTGACTTTGGTCTCACGGGTTTCTCTTCAATACGCAGGACGCTTTGGCCATTAAGTTCGGGCACCCCAAAGCGTTCGGGATCTGGAACCTTCTTCAGAATGATCTTGGCTCCTCTTCCCTGATTCTTATACGCTTGAACGGCGGTGGCGATGTTGCCCTCAATGATGTTGTCACCCAGTACCACGCAAACTGAATTTTTCGCGGCAAAATGTTCCACTAGAGATAGCGCCTCCGCGATGCCGCCTTCACCTTCCTGATACGCATAGTTGAGATGTTTGAGACCAAAGGCTTTTCCGTTTCCCAACAGTTTAAGAAAGTCGCCGGCTGAATTACCTCCTGTAACAATCATGATATCGGTGATGCCCGCGTCGACCAGTGTTTGAATCGGATAGTAGATCATCGGCCGATTGTAAACGGGAAGCAGGTGTTTGTTTGTGACGGCGGTCAATGGCCGCAATCGCATGCCTAATCCACCTGCGAGAACAACACCTTTCACTCTGTCACCTCCGAAACCTTTCTCTTGTACACGGTCTACATCCGTCCTGAGTTCCAGGTCTTTGGACTTTGGTCTTCGAAATTGCTATGCAAGTTGCCGCTGAAAATGTCGAAAGACCCAACCAAGGCCAAAGACCGAAAACCAAAGACCAGCTCTTAATCAATAAATCTTTGAAACCACAGTTCCAGCATCAACAAGGTCCAGAGATGGTGGGGGTAATCACGCTCGCCGCTCGTATGCAATTCCACCAGTTGCTTGACGGCTTGCGGTTTAAAGAGTCCCCGTTTCAGTGCTGCTTCGGCCAGTAGTGTTTCGCGCAAGAATGGTTGGAGCTTGCCGCGAAACCAGTCGCCAATCGGAACGCCGAACCCCATCTTGCGGCGGTCCAAATTCTCGGCAGGTAACAGCTTCTTCAGCGTCCGCTTTAATAGATACTTGGTGGTGAGTCCGCGCAACTTAAATTTCTCCGGCAGACTTGCCGCAAACTCGATGACGTGATGATCGAGGAACGGTGACCGGGCCTCGAGTGATACGGCCATGGTGGCAATATCTACCTTCACCAGCAAATCGTTGGGCAGGTACGTCATGATGTCGGTCAACAACGCTGCATCGACAATGCCGGAGCCGTTTGCCTGAGCAAACCACGGATCGAGCATGTTGGCCGCCGAAGCATTCTGCGTTTGGTATCGGAAGTCCTCTGAATACAAATCCTGTTTAGCCTCAGTGTCGAAGACGCTCACCCAGCGAAGGTAACGTTCGACCTTCGGCAACGACGCAGCTTTGATAAAACGCTTCACATCCCTCACGCGGCTACGCCTGGTTTCCGACGACGGGATTAACGAAATAGCCTGACTCACCACCGTATCACGGAGCACCGCGGGTATTCGGTGATATCTCTCCGCCAGTCGCATTGCGGCGTAACGTTCGTAGCCAGCGAAGGATTCGTCGCCGCCGTCGCCGTTCAGGGCGACGGTCACATGTTTTCGAGTTTCACGAGCAACATAATAGGTTGGGATGGCCGAGGAGTCTGCGTAAGGTTCCCCGTAATGCTCAACCAGCAGCGGCAAAACCTCAAGCGCATCTGGACGCACTATAAACTCATGGTGATCAGCGCCCACATGCTCTGCAACCCTACGCGCGTAGTGCAGTTCACTAAAGTCCTGTTCGTCAAATCCGATCGAGAATGTTTTTACCGGTTCGTTTGATTCCTCGCTCATCAGTGCCACGACTGCGCTTGAGTCGATACCTCCTGAGAGAAAGGCCCCCAGCGGCACCTCCGACATCAAGCGTACCTTTACTGCGTCGCGAAGAATCTCTATCGCACGTTCACAGGCCTCCTCCTCGCTAATGTCAACTTTTTTTGAGAAGTCGGGTTGCCAGTACCGGTGAATCTTTATTTCACCTCGCCTGTAGCGGAGACTGTGTCCCGGTTCCAGCTTCTTGATTGCTTGGTAAGCGGTGAGCGGTGCCGGCACGCACATGAAAGAGAGGTAGTGATGCAATGCCTCTACGTTTATGTCTTTGCTAATATGAGGATGTTCCAGCAGCGCGCTGAATTCTGACCCGAAAACAAACTCCCCATTCACCTGAGCGTAGAGCAACGGTTTCTTGCCAACGCGATCGCGCGCGAGAAATAGCTCCTGGGTCCGCTCGTCCCAAATTGCGAAGGCAAACATTCCGCGCAAGTGTGTGGTGCAGTCAGCGCCATAACGATCGTAGGCGTGAATGATTGCTTCCGTGTCGCTGTTTGTATAAAAAGTGTGGCCGAGTTTCTCGAGCTTCTCGCGAAGTTCCCGGTAGTTATAAATCTCGCCATTAAAAACTATCCAAGCCGTTCGGTCCTGGTTGTGAATGGGCTGCTGCCCACTCTTTAAATCGATTATCGCCAGGCGCCGCATCCCCATGCCCACGGGACCGTTGACATAGAACCCATCGTCGTCTGGTCCACGATGGCGAATGGCAGCGCACATCCTGGCCAGAAGAGCCTGATCCACATCCGAACTGTCGTTTCTAACTATTCCTGCGATTCCACACATACTCTCACAAAAACTTCATCGGCAATGGACTAACGAATCTGTCGATCTAATGCTGCGCGTCCCTGATTGTCGCTGATCTCCATAAGCACGTCTGAAAACTGATGGCCAGCTCAACAGCTCCAATGGAAGGAGAAAATAAGCAGGGCGTTTCACGCAAACCTCCGGGTCAGCGTTCTACGCGGAACTGTTGCCTGGGCGAGCCTTGAAAGTTGCTGCTTGTTGAATGGCCAATTCCTGGCGTTCTGCCAGTTCTCGCCGTTTCTTTTCTTCTCGTTTTTCCTTTACCAGCACAAAGCCCACGGCGACGAAGATAAAATAAAACACCAATAGTTGGGCTCGTTGGCGATAGGCTGTTCCGACATTTCCCTGAAACACTGAATAGGCAAGTGTAAGCATGACTGTGAAAATCAAAATAGGCGAAATGATTCGCAAGCGGTATTTAATAGTAAACCATAAGCCCAGAACCAAAAGGGGAAAGGAGGCCCACCAAATCAGCATTTCCGGCAAAGTAATGCTTTGCCGCAAGGAAGTGATCTGCCACGGGAAAGGCGCAAAGAGCAGGTAAACCACACCAAGTGGAATTGTAGAAATGGCACCTGAGGTAGTCGAAACATCGACGTCTCGTCCGAAACCCGATTCGGCCTCGCGAGCGAGACTGTTTCGACTTCGCTGCAACACCGTCAAGTCTCCGTAAAGCTCGAACTGAGTAGTTGCTGAGCGCGTAACCCCAATATAGGTCAAGGCCAAGCCCAACAAGATGATCGCCGCAAACTGGCGCGCAAAGCTGATTGCAGTGATCTGTTGCATACCGATAATAAATGCTCCACCAATCGCAACTGAGATCATGTAAAAAACGTAAAATCGTAAAGCCACCAGCGCCAACAGCGAGACCACCAGCATCGCGATGTACCGTACGCTCAGCTTTTCACCCAGCTTGAGCGTGCAAAAGATTGCCAAAGCTAGAAAGAAAACGATCGGTCCATCTTTGAGTCCCTGAGCCGACCAGAGAACCAGTGAAGGATAGAAGGCTACGGCAATACTGGCGACCCGCGCCACTGTCAGATTCTGAAAGACGTAATGCGCACATAGATAGATTATTACCGCAGTGGCCGCCCCGAAGACCGAATTCATCAGTTGGATTGCCAGCAGGTTCCGGCCGATCATTCCGTAGACAGCCGCAACCAGGTACACCATTCCCCAACCTGATCCACTTCCCCAGCCTGAACCGCCACCTGCGCGAACAAACTCGTTGGCAATGCCCTGAAAGTATTTGTCCCCGCCCCAGCCTAGAAGTTGGGCGTTTCCATAAAAGTCATAAGTCAATGCGTCACCGCCAAAGAAGTCCTGGCCCCGAAACGTAAAAATTGCCAGGGCCACGACTATTCGTGCAAGCAGACCGGCAACGAAGAGGCGCAACAGGAAGCGACCGTCCTCTTTCTTATAGGCGTAGAAGCCAGCGATTGTTGCCAAGGCAGTACAAAACAAGACGGCTTTGGCGGTGTCGACCGGAGTAACCACTCCATAATCGTTCACGTACGGAACAACCAATGGCGGCACAAAGATCACGATCCCCACGCACAGAATCAGATAAAGCAATGTCAGAAGAGCATTCATATAAGAAACAACCGCTTAGATATCGTCCGGCAAGTCTTTGCGCGTTTTACGCTCAATCAGAAATTGGTCTTCTTCGCTCAATTCCTTTATTGGCTTCGCAGGTACTCCTGCAATAAGATGGCCTTCCGCGTTTAGTTCGGTTGTAACTACGGAACCGATACCGAGAATGCACCGCGACGGCAAAGTGCCTCCTGGCGCTATGCGAATTTCCGAGCCCAAATAGGCAAATGATCCAATGCTAATCGGACGTGTACGTTGCCGATTATGAGTCCAAAGGGAAGAGTTGCGGCCGCCAAGAATTGAGCGGCGGCCAATCGTCACCAGATCAGTAAAGTCGATCTTGTGTCCGGTCGTGATGATACTTCCCGCCCCCAGTAAGAAACGCGGTTCAATCGGATTAACTACCTCAGGTTCGGCGATGGAGTTTATTTCATTCATGCGGATGATCTCAGAATAGCGGTCAAGCTGAACCTCGTCACCTCCTCTGATTATATTCAGATGCCCGATTCTGACGTGGTCCCCAATTCCCAACTTCTTAACCCTCACAATCAGATTAAGGTGACCAATTTGCACATCATCTTCAATCCGACATTCCCTTGCGTCGATAATGCTTAGCCCAATCCGCACCCGGCTGCCGATTCGGTAACCGAAGAACCAGCGGTAACATGAGCGCTTTAGAAAGGATGGCAGCAGCGCGACGAACCCGAGCATCGCCAATCGGGATTTGCTTAGGGCTTGCATGGCTGGTTAGGTTGCCCTTTTCATACGGGCCCGCTTCGATTTGAAGCTCCGCCAGTTTGTCCGTCTGATCCGCGGTGCCAACGTTCAAATCGCCCCCTCTCAAACTTCAAACGACAAGCTAAAGTTCTCCTGGGCTGCGAAAAGCCCTTTCTATGAAATCAATCTGACTCGTTAAGCTGAAACGCTCTTCAACAGTCGCGCGCGCGGCTTTTCCCATCGTCGCTCTTAGTTCCGGATCATCAATCAGCCTCCGTAGCCGGTCGTGCCATTCCACCGCTGAATCGGCAAAAAAACCGTTTACTCCATCCTTAATAATCTCCAGGTTAGAACCGGTAGGCGTTGCAACTACGGGAAGCCCAAGACTCATGTACTGGATAAGCTTGAAGAAAAACTTCCAGCGGCTCCATGGACTCGGCATCACCGGTACGATCCCAATCTGACACGCCTGTAGTTGTGATACCTCCAGATCGTAACTCCATTTGAGAAACTCGACATCCACACCAGGAAGCGTCATGGGTTCATCAGCAATAATGCGTAGCACTGACTCACGCGTTTGTTGTAGTTTTGCCAGTGGCTCGGCTACAAGTTTGAGGTTCGGTTGATTAGTCAGGGTTCCAACCCACACTACTTTCGGCCTCGAAGCGTCTGCGACACCTGGTCCAGGTCGATACCGATCGATATCGACTGCCATCGGAACTACTGAGACCTTTTCCGTAAAACGCCCCGCGTAATCGGCTATGGCCCGGTTCACCGCCAGTACGCGATCGCTTATTCTGAATAATCGATGGGTCTTCCCGAAAAATTTCAAAGTATTGAAACGTCCATTTCGGGGACTTACATAAGGAACAAAGACCGGCTCATCGATGTCGTAGATAATCGGAACTTGCCAACGTTTGCTAAGGGTCTCGATCCAGGCAGGACCGACTAGTGCTGCTTCCCGATAAATGTACACTAAGTCCGGTCTCGATGCCGTTAGAACGTGGCGAAGCTGATCCAGATAGCACCGTAGCATCTGCTGACCCTTAATAAACTTTCGCCCTTCGTCATAAAGGATGCCGGTAAGCGAAGGACTCGCAAACGGATAATACTCAACATGGATTCCGCGAGGCTCCAGGTGCTTAGCCCAAAGCTCGATTCGGAATCTTTGTCCGGCGCAAAAGCCTGGGTGATATGGGACGAGAGCGGCGACGTTCATATATCAAATTTGAACTGGGTGTTGATTTTGACGGGACACGCATCAACCGGATCAAGACGTTCAGTTCCTTAGCTACAGTTTTTCGCCTTCAGTACTTCTCCACCAGTTTATCGTTTCATTGAGGCCCATTTCCAATCCCCATCCCGGTGACCAACGAAGCTCGTTGCGCAGCCGCCCAACATCTGCCACAAGCAACCTCGGTTCGGTGGCCGGGGTTTGTATTGCACCCCATTGAACGAGTTCGGTACCATCCAATAGTTCGGCAATCTGAGTGATTACTTGCTTCACGGTGATTGCCTCACCGGACGCAATATTAATGGGTCCTGAAATATTGCTATCAAGTAGCTTAACAAAGGCATCGGCCGCGTCCTGAACATAGAGAAAATCTCTCATTTGGATGCCGTCCGTGCACTGGGCCGCCTCGCGACGCAGTAAAGCCCTAATAATATAAGAGACCAATCGATCAGGATGCTCGTGCGGGCCGTAAAGAAAAAAGAGTCGACCCCAGGCTGCGCTAAGCTTTGCATGCGTTGCAAAAGCTTCAAGCATGCACTGAAGGGCATTCTTCGAGGCTCCATATAGAGTAGCGGGAACGAGTGCGGTTTTCCCCTCTACGCATCGTCCGCCGTTCCAATCATACTCAGCGCAGCTCCCAGCCATTACCACCCGCTGGCCGCCATTGATCGCAAATGCTTGCAAAAGATCGAGGCTCGCCTGCAGCCAGCGAACATTTATGAGAGAGTTCCAAAATCTTCCGGGCGTGGCAAACCATGCCAGATGCAGCAGGTGAGTAGCTGTTACTGCCTCGATTAACTTTGCCGGGACTGAAGGTTCCAATAAGTCGGCTTTGTGCCAGCGTACACCTTTGACATCGACAGTTTCGCCACTGGAATGAACCGCGTGAACCTCGTAACCTTTCGCAGTTAACAAAGACAGGCAGTGACGTCCAATAAAACCGCTGGCGCCGGTTATTAAAACTTTCTTCATTCGGCGAAGTCCGGAAACATTTTATCTCGGGCAGATATGATCCGTTTGCTTAGCGGCCAGTCAATCTGAAAAGCGGGATCGTCCCAGCGAATACCCCTGGAATATTCAGCTCGATAACATTCTGAAATCTGGTAATGGACCTCGGTTCTATCCTGAAGGGTTTGAAACCCGTGGGCGAGTCCTTCCGGAACATACAAGATTCTCCGGTTTTCCGCCGTGAGATTATTCGCAACCCATTTCTTGTAGGAAGGAGAATCAGGCCTCAGATCTACAATCACATCGCAAATAGCACCAACACTACACCACACCAGTTTTACTTCTTCATATGGTTTCGCCTGATAGTGAAGCCCGCGAAGCGTTCCCTGTTCCCGGTTAAAAGAAATGCTGCACTGCGCGACTTTGCTATTTAATCCGCGCGCTTCCAATTCCTGCTTACACCAACTTCGCGCAAAAAAGCCACGCTCATCTTCGATCGGTTCAATGTCGATTAAGAAGGCCCCTTTAAGAACCGTCTCGGTAAACTTCATCAGATTACTACCGCCTCAGGAATGGGCACCACGAATCGCGCCCCCCATTCACGCACCCTTTGCAACTGAGACATGATCTCTTCCTGCAAGTTCCAGGGAAGAATCATAACGTAGTCGGGAAGCGTTTTATCAATCATCTCGGGACTGTAGATGGGAATATGCGAGCCTGGCAAGAAATA
>DATBRN010000085.1:0-4548 GCA_036560225.1 Pyrinomonadaceae bacterium
AGCTACGAGCCGCTCGCAGCCTGGTGTGGGATTCGGGCAGAGTAAACTCCGACGACTCGACGCAACGCGTCTATGCGGGGCCGCCCCTGCAGTCGGCACACCGCTATTACTGGCGAGTCCGTATGTGGGATGAACGTGGCGAAAATTCACTCTGGAGCGAAGCTGCGTACTGGGAGATGGGTCTTCTGCAAACTTCAGATTGGCGAGCTAGTTGGATTGAGCCGGATTTGGAGGAGGACATTTCAAAATCGCAGCCGGCCCCCATGCTTCGTGGGACGTTTAAAATCAATAGTGCGGTGAAACAGGCGAGGGCATACGTGACCAGCCACGGCCTTTACGAAATGCACCTGAACAGTCAGCGAGTAGGGGAACAGCTTTTTACACCCGGCTGGACCAGTTACAACAAGCGCTTGCAATACCAGACATACGATATTACGAATCTTCTGCGAAGCGGCGAAAACGCTGTGGGCGTGATCCTGAGTAATGGTTGGTATCGGGGCAACATTGGATTCGGCGGCCAACGAAATTTCTACGGCGAGCGGCTCGCTATCTTGATGCAGATTCAGATTAAGTACCAGGATGGCCACCAGGAATTTGTTGGTACCGACCAAAGCTGGAAAGCGGCGACAGGGCCTATTCTAATGTCCGAGATCTATCATGGGGAAACTTATGACGCGCGGCTGGAGAAGAATGGTTGGAGTTCTCCCGCCTATACCAGCAAGGACTGGGCCGGGGTGAAGGTGGTTGCCCACCGCAAAGACATTCTCGTGGCCTCAGCCGGTCCACCATTACAAAAGATCGAAGAGATAAGGCCCATCAAACTCATCAAGACACCGGGCGGGGAAACGGTGGTGGACATGGGTCAGAACATGGTTGGCTGGGTTAGAGTAAAAGCTCAGGGCCAAGCGGGAACAACCATCACTCTCCGTCACGCCGAAGTTCTGGACAACCAAAACAACTTTTATACAGCGAACTTGCGGGACGCGAAGCAGACCGTGAAGTACACGCTCAAGGGAGGAGGTCTTGAAAACTTCGAACCTCATTTCACTTTTCAAGGTTTTCGTTACGTGGCGGTGGACGGCTATCCCGGAGAGCTAAATCTCGATAGCCTGACCGGGATCGTTATTCATTCGGACATGTCGCGAGCTAGCGAATTTACGACCTCAAGCTCGCTGCTTAACCAGCTGCAACACAATATCATTTGGGGACAGAAGGGCAATTTCTTCGATGTGCCTACCGACTGTCCGCAACGAAACGAGCGGTTGGGTTGGACCGGGGACGCGCAAGTCTTTTCTCGCACCGCGGCCTTCAACATGGATGTGGCCGGCTTTTACACGAAGTGGCTCAAAGATGTATCGGCCGATCAAATGGAAAATGGCAGTGTGCCTTACGTAATTCCGGATGTCTTGTCTCGTAGCGGCAAGCCGGAAGGCGGCTCAGCCGGCTGGGCCGATGTTGCCGTCATTATCCCCTGGACGATGTATCTAACCTACGGAGACAAACGCGTGCTCGAAGAGCAGTACGACAGTATGGGCAAATGGGTGGAGTACATACGTCAACGAGCCGGAGATGATTATATTTGGGATGGCGACTTTCATTTTGGCGATTGGCTGGCCTTTGCGACCACGCGTCCAGACTATCCCGGCGCTACCACCGGGAAGGATCTTATTGCAACAGCTTTCTACGCACACTCGACTGACTTGATGCAGCACGTTGCTGGTATCCTCGGTAGGGTAAACGACGCCGCGCGTTACGCCCAACAGCTCGACAAAATCAAGAATGCCTTTCGCAAGGAATTTGTGACCGAGCGGGGTCGCGTTGGCGAAGACACACAAACCGCCTATGTTCTGGCGCTCGAATTTGACCTCTTGCCCGACGAACTGCGGTCAGTTGCAGCAGAGCGATTGGCGCGCGACGTACGAACACGAGGGCACCTCACTACAGGCTTCCTGGGCACGCCCTATATCTGTCACGTGCTCAGCCGTTATGGACATCTTGACGAGGCGTATTTGCTGCTCAATCGCGAGCAGTATCCTTCGTGGCTGTACCCTGTGAACCAGGGAGCGACGACTATTTGGGAACGCTGGGATGGCCAAAAGCCCGACGGGTCGTTTCAGGATCCGGAAATGAATTCATTCAATCATTATGCCTACGGTGCCATCGGCGACTGGATGTACCAGGTGATGGCCGGCATTGAAGTCGATCCGCAAGCGCCTGGCTACAAGCATGCTCTCATACAGCCGCAACCAGGCGGCGGGCTGACTCAGGTTCGCGCTAGTCACAGCACGCTATACGGGAAAGTGACTTCTGCCTGGGAATTGAAGCGGGACCAGTTCGAAATTAGTGTTGAGATTCCTCCCAACACGCGCGCGACTGTACGACTGCCAAAAGCGCAGTTAGAAAAAGTAACTGAAAGCGGCAAGCCTCTTGCTATTGGAAATGGCATTGTGAGTCTGCGTCAGGAAGGAGATGCCGTTGTCACGGAAATCGGCTCGGGACAATACGTATTCGCGTATCCGTGGAAGGCGCAGTGAAGACCGGGGGCCGAATGGCAGGCGCCACTTCAATAGCCTCGGTTCCTGGCGCAGAAAAGGCCGGCTGAAACCAGTGACAACCAGACTCCGACCAAAGCCTGAAATGTTTTCATTGAGAGCCTTTGATTTCTGACGGCGCCCATCGCGTTATAGCGCCACCTTTATGGTTTTCTTTAGTCTGATATCCGCGGAAGAACTGCCGATCATTAGTTGGACCGCGTCGCTTTCTACCACAAACTTTTGCCGTGACACATTCCAATAAGCTAGCTCTGCTGCTTTTAATTCCAGTGTCACCGTTTTGATCTCGCCGCGTTGAATAACCGGCGACGGATTTGTGCTTTTCAGCCAACCACGGATCTTGAGGCTCTCTGCCGATGCTCGAATAGGGAACCATCGCCGGCGGATCCAACAAGCCGAGCCGGATCATCACCCTGAAGTTGCCCTTGAGAGCGTTGTCAATTTCGGCTTCGGTGAGCAGTCCCTTTTTCAGCGCGCCGCGCACGGCATCTGGATACCGGTCCAGAAACTGGCCGATGCCCGCCTTGACCGATGAGGCGGCGGCCTGATCAAAGTCGGGAACGTATTTCTGAGAAGTGACGAGGTTTCTCATAGCGCCGGCATCAGTACAGATGATGCCATCCTGGCCCCATTCTTTGCGCGTAACATTCTCCAGAACCGGATGGATCGTCATCGGCACGCCGTTCATTTCGTTATACGATGCCATGAAGGCCCTTGAGCCGCCTTCGATGACGCCCATGCGGAACGGCACCGAATAGTATTCTCGAAAAAGTCTCTCATCAAAATTAGAGGACGTTTTATCGCGATCGTTCTCATTGCTGTTGGCGAGGAAGTGCTTCATCAGCGCAGCTGCTTGCCAGTATCGCTTGTCGTCGCCCTGCAGCCCCTTCACAAAAGCGACCACCATCGTGCCGTTGAAAAAGGGATCCTCGCCATAGCATTCTTCAGTTCTGCCCCAGCGCGGATCGCGACCAAGGTCAGCATTGGGCGATCTGACGACGATACCGCCCTGATGATATTTACTACTCTGAAAAATGTATCGTGCTTCATAGCCTTCGATCGCTGCTGCTTGTCTGACGATATCCGGATCCCATGTTTCGGCCAGAACAATGCCTTGAGGGAACGTTGTCGTGGGTATCGTTGTCGGGTGTCCCCACTTTGCCGGTCCACCCTGGGTCAGGCCATGGATCCCCCTCCACATGGCCGCTACCTTTGATTCCCAGACGCGGCACGCTGGGGTTAGTTCCCAGACAAGCAATTTTTTCATCGAGCGTCATCAGCGAAAGGATGTTTGTGATTCGCTTTTCAATAGGGAGGTCTGGGTTTTGAAAAGGGTGCTGATACCGCACTGCTTGGCTGTCGGGATGCGCCGCAATTATTGTTGTCCTGACGTTCCCGAAAGCAAAAATCGGAGGCACTAAGACCAGAGCCACTAGGCAGAATCTTGATAGCATGTTTGGGTTTGATCAGTTTCAAGTGATCTGGCAGAAGACTGGGCTGGCCCGCTGCCGATCTTAACGTTCTCTTTTGTGCCTTGAAATCATATCGCCACAGTCAACGTCTTAAATTACCTTGAACAATATCTAAGAATAGATGAGAATGGGCCCACAGCTCCTTCAACCAATATCTCGTTAGGATACAATTGCACCGGAATACGATGCGAATCGAATTGGGAGATAAATATGTGCGCAAAGCTTTTGTATGCTCCTACAACAAACCCGGCGCGCCACCCCAACCTACTTCTGGAACAATGGATCACAACGGTGAAACAAGTTCAGTAAATTCTGTTTGGCTAACGATGTCCGCCCGGCGCGATGGTCATACTATATCGACTTAGGAGATGTTGCCATGAGTGAAGTGACGCGTGGGTTTACTTTTTGCGCTTTCGCCTTACTGATCTTCCTGGCTGATGGCATACGCAAACCTTCAAACGCTATTGCTCAGACAGGCGATACGTTGGTGTACGCGGACTTTGACATAATCAAAGACAACCGGC
>DATBRN010000086.1:0-10252 GCA_036560225.1 Pyrinomonadaceae bacterium
CGGTCGGACGAATATGTGGGATGCGTGGCTTGGCTTCAACATCAGCCACGGCCTCGGCGCGTTATTCTTCGGACTAATTTGTATCGGAGCTGGTGTTTTTGCCGACACGCTGGCGCTGCCGAAGGCAACCTTGCTGATTCCCGTACTGGTGGGCGTGATCTATTTTGTGCTTGCTATTCGCTTCTGGTTTAGAATCCCCGCCGTTGGGATAGCAAGTGCCACTGGTCTCCTGTTCATGGGCTGGGTACTCTATTAACGTGGTCAGTTCTGGCCTAAGCCTCACTGCACTCACGAGGCGTGGCGCCAAGTAGTCACGGATTGTTACTTCTTCTCTTGCCTTGATATTGACCATAACAGAAGACGACCGACCCCTACCGCGAGGTGATACTGACCACTGAATAGTGAGGTCAAAGATTGTTCTTGAGCTTGATTCTTGCGTTCGAAGTTGTTACTAATTCGGTCACCTTCGATGCTGGGTCGCCTGGGCAAAGCGTTGACCGCTCGTCCTTAATGTAAATGAAGCACCTTCTTAGAATAGTTGTCGGATTGTTAATTGGGGCGATAGGCGGCGCTATCGTCGGAGCCGCCATGCTTGCCGTACCTGCTTTATTCGACAATAAGTGTGGAAGGTGGGGTTGCACCAGAGATTGGGCACCTATTGCTGCCGTTTTGGGAGGCCTGTATGGCGGCGTGCCCGGGGCAGTCATTGGCGCAATCACAGGCATCGCCTCTTCGAGCAGGCTGAAAAGTATGGGAATCGGGGCCATCGTCGGTTTGATTATAGCGATACCCATATTTCGCACGGCCGAGGCCGGCGATGCGGTAGTGATCAGCTGGGGTATTCTCTCAATTCCCGGCGGGGCTTTAGTTGGGCTAGCAGTAAGAGAGTTTCTTAGATTGGTGCGTCTCTCTCCCAAAAGCGGAGTGTCAGTAGAAAGTGAAGGCGTCACAGGCCCCGAACCAACTCACTGAACCGAAGCCTCGATCCGATAGTATTCAACGACTCTGTCTACTTCAGATGATAGTAGTCTTTCGACGAGTAGGTCAGCGAAGGTACGCCATAGAGGCCAAGCGCGCGCCGTTTCCTGATGTCGAAATGAACCCGGCGCCTGGTTACGATGCATTGATGCCCCACGACCTTTTGCACCTGGTGGTCGAAGCACAGCTCGGGCTTACGCGTGGGGTGTTCGGGCAGTTGGCCTCTGGTGGCGACGCCGGCACTTTTCATCCCAGTTTCAATCCAAAGCAGACATCGCGTAAAGCTTCGCGCGTCAGGAACCGAGTCAAGGCGCGAGGCAAGAAACTCATGCGGGATGGAGGGGACGAATCGGCTCTGTCTGAACAGGCGACGTTCATCTGCTGGTATGAGTGGCTTAGCCGATCGCAGTCAAGCGACCGACAAACGACCGCGCGGGCAATGGCTCAAGATGCAACGCAGGTTCGAGACGCGGCTCCTGCAAAATTGCGTGCGCTCGGCAAGAAAAAGCTGGGAGAGATTTGCCGGCACATGGACGAGTTGAGTTCGCGTTGGTCCAGTCTCGAGGTCGGTCAATCTATGGCGGTACGCTGGCCGGACCTGGCCCTGACGGCTAACTCCGACTAGCTCAGTTGGGAGGCTTTTTTTTATGAGTCGCTATGCAATCGACGGAGGTAGAGAAGGGAAAGCGCGTCTAAAGCTCCTGGCCCGCGTGATGTTGCCGACTACTTCCCAATTGCTAAAGAGGGTCGGTCTAAGCAAAGGGATGAAGTGCCTGGATGTGGGCTGCGGAGGTGGCGATGTAACACGCCTGATGGCAAGTTTAGTTGGACCAGAAGGTAAGGTCGTTGGCACTGATGCGGATCTCGAGGTGCTTACAATGGCCCAGCAGGACGCAGTGACCGAACGTCTGGATAACGTCGAGTTTCACCACACAGACGCCTCAGTCTGTCAGGGAGAAGATGAGAACGATCTGGTGTATGCGCGCTTTCTGCTTACGCACCTGAGTGACCCTGAGAAGTGCCTCAATGCAATGGTGAAGGCTTGCAAACCTCACGGACTTATCGTGATTGAGGACATCGACTTCGCGGGCAGCTTTTGCTATCCGCCTTATCCGGCCTATGAGAGATACGCAGAACTGTACCAGCAGGTAATTCAGCGAAGAGGCGGTGATCCGAACATTGGTCCGAAACTGCCGGGTATGCTGCGCAGAGCGGGTGCGGAGGGGGTTCAGGTGAATGTGGTCCAACCCACACATTTACATGGTGAGGGCAAATTCATGGCCGCGATTACAATGGAAAGAATCTCCGATTCAGTCGTTTCGGAAGACCTCGCCACAGAAGTCGAAGTGAAGCAGGTGATTAGCGGATTGACTGATGCCGCAGGAGATCCGGAAACAGTGATAAGTCTGCCCCGTGTGTTCCAAACCTGGGGCAGGCGAGCCTAACACAGGGACATTATTCCAAAACCGTGCAACTCCTTGGAGTGCGCTGGCCTGGCGGCGCTTTGGCCTACCGGCTCCGTAGCAGAGCATCGTGGGTTAATGAGCTCTTACAGATATTGAGTCGTTCCCTGGATGGACGCCGACCAGAAGTCATGGTCAAAGCGCCGCCAGGCCGGCGCACTCCAAGGAGTCGCGCTATGATCTGCGCCAAAGGTGATCATGACTGTTATGCTTCTCGGGGCAACGGCTCATCAGAGGAGAGCGTCTTAAGTCCCAAGCCCGCAGACATACGGTCACCCGATGAAACTCCTCCTAAACCGAAGCACCATCCTACGCGCTACAGCACTATTGCTACTGGCCACTGCCCCCACTTTCTGCTGAGTGAACTCCGAATTGTCCATGCGCAGGATAAGCGGCGCCAGATAGAGGAACTGTCGACGGTTCTACGAACCGGCCAATCACACCTATGCCGTCCTTCTGAACGAGAGCGACAAGCGAGGCTTGTTCGTGTTCTCAGTTGCAGAGTAGGTTCCCAACAAGAAGGTCAGCCTGCATTATGCCGTCAAATCATATCAAGTGATGCCTGCTGGTCCAGTAGCGGCAAACGGCTTTCAGTGGGAACAAAAGAATGCTCGCTAACTAAGTGAACCGTCATTTACAGGACCTAATTACTGGGACCGCGGGCGTCTCGCCCGCAATGAGCGCAGCGAATAACCCGTTAGCCGCCTAAGTCACATAGCTCTAATCCAGATTGTGTGGACCAATGGCAGCGGTTATAAACCTAAGGGGTTGTTCGCTGCGCTCATTGCGGGCGAGACGCCCGCGGTCCCAGTAGATGCAGTCCCAGCAAATGCAGGATGGACCAGACAAACCAACTAGCAAGATTTTGCGCATCGGAAAAGAATGCCCTGATCAATTTTTGTTCTTGACAGGAGGTCTTTCCTGAACTAGATTTCGCCGCGCGATGCTCACTGCTTTTTAATAACGAGCGACTAATACTCCCTTTAGTCTTTCGTTAACTCACCCGGACAGTCTGTCCTCGCTACTTCACCCGGCCCACCCTTAAGGCTCCGCTCAATAACGCCTGCGACAGACCAATCGCATTTAGACCGCTCAACAAACGCTCCTTTCTATCCGCTTAAAGAACTCCTCATGAGGAGAGGCATCGGCAACCGTTTACTCCCGGAAAACGGATTGCCACAGGCAATTAAGGAGATACGTCTATGCGCGTCAATACTAATCGATTCGGCTCACCTTCAAGCTCAACTCCTTCCACGACAAATCAAATTAGTGCGCAGTGTTGGCCAACAATTTTCGGAAAGGAGCGTTTGTTTTGGCGTGGGATCCATTTACAAGTGCCAAAACATCCTCTGTTGTTCTTGATTGCCTTAGCGTTGATCCCCTCGAGCACGAGCGCACAGAATTCAAACCACATGGGCATTCCGGCGGAGTCGAAGCCGGGACAATCCACACCCTCATCCTACACACGCGACAAGATCGAGACCGTCAATCTCGCGAACGGTAACTTCTCGTTATCTATTCCACTGGCCACCGTCGGGGGACGAGGCTCTGTCTCTTATACGATTGCTCTTTCTTACAACAGCAAAGTTTGGAGTGCGCAGCGCGATCGCGAAGCTGTCTTTCTCGAGAATGGCGCCCTGGGTTCCCCGCTCAACCATTATTCCGCGATGTACGAGAAGGAATTCAACGATTACGATCCGGGTGTAACAAAGCTAGGCGGAGGATGGACGATACGGGTAGCTCCAGGTATCAAGGGTAAGGTATTCGGCATCGACCCGATGCCCGTTTCCGGCTGCCATAATTTAACGGATGACATTAAAGACTGCGGCTTTCGCTATGCGCTTACAAAGATGTGGCTGTCTTTGCCCGATGGCTCACAGGTAGAACTCCGCGACAGTCTTACTCAGGGCGCTCCTGCCCTGACAACACACATTCAGGATGGTTACCACCTCCTGATCGACCGGGAACGTGGACGAGTATGGCGCAGCACCGATGGCTCAAATGTCATTTTCATCCGGGATGCGAACGACCCGATCTGGCCGGATCTTGAAAATTTCACTCCCAGCGGTTGGGTCTACCTTGCGGATGGCTCACGGATGCGGATGGACTTGGGAATGGGATCCAAACTGATCGACCGCAATGGCAACTTCATCACTTTAGGTCCGACCTATACAGACCAGTTAGGACGGCAAACGCTCGTTCAAGTGTTAGGAAGCACGGTCAGCGTCACGGTGAAAGGTTACCTGGGAACTCCAGACCGCTCAGTTACCGTCAATACCGGCGCCATCGGCGATCCGGAAAATTTGCGCGCTGACTTCCGTTCATTGCCCCGCCCGTTCACGACAGGCGATGCTTACCGGGACACGCAGGGCAACTTTTTCGAGCATACGATTCAGAGCCCACACACCGATCTCTTTATCGAATCGGAAGGCGTAAAAGCCTATGGCACCCTGGCCGGCGATGATGTAGGCGCCAGGACGGCCGTCACGAGATTGAATCTATTAGACGGGCGGTCTTTCCGGTTTCGCTACAACCAGTACGGTGAAGTGGCGGAGATCGTTTATCCCGCGGGCGGCGTCTCGCAGATCGATTATTCCGGTGGCGTAACGAGCATCTGTGAAGTCTCAGCCCCCGTTCATCTAACTCTTAACAGAAGAGTCAGCACCCGCCGCACTCTCACGGACGGTCTGAACGTCGATGCAACCTGGCTTTATTCTTTGGTTGGCGCAGAGGTTAGCGGCACTTCTTACTCCGCGGTAATAGTGGCAGCCTACCCGGGTCAAGCGACGACAGGGCTGCCACTCAGTTCCGAAAAACACTTGTTCCTCAAGCTCGGCTTCGGCGCCGAGTACCGATCCTGTTTTGGACAGTACACCGGCACGGGCAACGAGAAGTGGCAAAGCGCCAAGGAGTTTCGTACGGAAACCCAGACCGGCTCGGGAACAGTAGTAACGGTACGTAATTGGGAGCAGCGAACACCGGTCGTGTGGGCGAACGACGAAGGTCTCGGCTACAACGCTTACGTGAATCAGGCTGATCACGCTCAGGACCAGCCACCCAATGATGATCGCGTATCGTGGGAAGAGACGACGCTTGAAGATGGGAAGACAAAGCGAGTCGAATACGGCTATGACAACTTCAACAACGTGACATCGATCAAGGAGTACGACTTTGGCACGCCGGGCGCGCCGGGCAATCTGCTGCGACAAACCTTTCGCAACTATGCGACCACACTTAATGGGTACTGCTATGCCAATTTGAATCCAGGCGATTCAAGTTGCGGGAATGGTTTAGCGGCTGATGTTACCTCAGTCATCTACCAGCCCCGCTTGTTGTTGAGTGAAACAGTTAAAGATGCGGCCGGCAACCAAAAGGCGCATTCACAATTTGAATATGACAACTACATCGCGGACATTAACCATGCTGCCATCGTTCCCAACAACGGGATGATTCAGTATGACGGAAGCCAGTTCGCGACCTTCTCAAACAGCACTCAGCCTCGGGGAAATGTGACAAAAACAACGCGGTGGCTCAATGGCGGCGC
The DNA here is from genome assembly GCA_036560225.1 of Pyrinomonadaceae bacterium. GTDB lineage: Bacteria > Acidobacteriota > Blastocatellia > Pyrinomonadales > Pyrinomonadaceae > PSRF01. The sequence continues at coordinate 5,986 of DATBRN010000086.1, forward strand.
GGACATAGTTTCCTATAGTCGTTATGACAACGCCGGGCAGGTGATATCGAGCAAGGATGCGAATGGGAATATTTCATTCATGTCTTATGCCGACAATTTTGGGCCTGGAGTCAATCCCGATCCTAGCGCTGGAGTTACCGGTCCGGCAGGGCCAACTTTCGCCATGGCAAGCACGGCGACGAATCCTCTTGGTCATCAGGTGAAAGTGCAGTACGACTACTCACTGGGAGCAGTAACAGGCGTTAAAGATGTCAACGGGGTGATTACGAAGACAGAATATGACAGTTTGGGCCGGCCGTTTCGCGTGACAAGCGCTCTCGGACTCGCGGAACAATCTATCTCGCAGATGAGCTACCCAACCGCCCAGGAAAATGCTGCAAGGGTTAGTAACCAATTGGACTCGACGCGCTGGCTGGCATCCAAAACTGACTTCGACGGTTTTGATCGACCGATTACGTCCTGGCGCGCCGAAGATGGGCAGCATGCAAGTCTTGCGAACTTTATCATCCGCATCGACAGCATTTACGACCCAATCGGCCGAGTGAAACAGGTAAGTAATCCTTACCGGCCCGCGACGGAGAGCCCGATTCTTACCACCACCGCGTACGACCTGGCCGGCCGAGTGGTCTCCGTAACAACGCCTGACGCTGCGGTCGTGGCAACAAGCTACAGTTCCAATACAGTAACCGTCACTGATCAAGCGCAAAAGAAGCGCAGGAGCGTAACCGACGCTCTGGGCCGCCTGAAAGAGATCTACGAAGATCCTAACGGTCTGAATTACTTGACAAGCTATGGCTACGACTCGCTCGACAACCTGACTTCGATCTCCCAGGGAATCCAGACGCGGACCTTTGTCTACGACTCGCTCAAACGCCTTACTTCAGCAACCAATCCGGAGAGTGGGACTATTACTTACCAATATGACGCGAATGGCAACCTGACTCAAAAGACTGACGCGCGTGGTGTGGTAACTGTCTACCGCTACGATGCGCTCAATAGAAATACAACGGTTGACTATTCCGACACCTCCGGCATCAATCCCGACATCACGCATATCTACGACACTGCAAACAACGGCAAAGGCCGTCTCCGGGAAAGCTACTCGGGAGGAAGTGAGACGGTTGGTGCTACGGTGGAGAGTACGAAGATCCAGAGTTACGATGCGATGGGGCGTCCCTTGGATCAGCGGCGAAGATTCAAGACCAACAACGTCTGGAATGCTGAGTTCCAGATACAGCGTGCCTACAATCTCGCAGGTGGCGTCACCTCGCAAACCTATCCTTCTGGGCACACGGTTACATACTCCTACGATGGTGCTGGACACGCGAGCAGCTTCATCGGCAATCTCGGCGATGGCGTCGGCCGCCCATACTCGGCGGCCATTATCTACTCATCTCTTGGAGGTATCACAAAGGAACAATTTGGCACTGACACGCCTCTCTACAACAAATCGTTCTATAACAGCCGCGGTCAGTTGTCTGAGATACGCGTCGGCACGACTTACACCGGGCCTAGTGACACCAGCTGGAACCGGGGCGCGATCATCAATCACTACAGCAACAATTGCTGGGGCATGTGCGGCGGAAGCAACAGCACCACCAGCATGACTGACAACAACGGCAACCTGAAGAAGCAGGAAGTCTATATTCCGAACAATGAGCAGCTGCCGACCACGGGCTACAAAACCTGGTGGCAGGTTTACGACTACGACAACCTGAATCGCTTGCAGCGTGTCCATGAATATACCGGGAACACGCAGCTGGATTGGCAGCAGGAGTATGTCTACGACCGCTATGGCAATCGCACCATTCACCAGACAAATACTTACGGCGCCGGAATCAATAAAAAGGATTTCACTGCCAACGCAGCAAACAACCGCCTCGGGGTCCCCGCTGGTCAAACCGGTACTATGGCTTATGACAATGCCGGCAATCTCACGACCGACACCTATAGTGCTGCGGCCGTTTCGCGGACTTACGACGCAAAGAACCGCATAACGTCGGAAACTCAAGCGAACAACTTCGTGGCCGGCGTCTACACGTACAACGCCGAGGGCGAGCGTGTGCGACGAAAAGTTAGTGGAGTTGAGACTTGGCAAGTCTATGGCCTGGACGGGGAATTGCTGGCTGAGTATGCCGCCGGTGCGCCTGCAGGGCTTCCCCAGAAAGAGTATGGCTATCGCAACGGACAGTTGCTCATAACAGCGGCGCCGGCCGCAGGAGAGCGAGTGAATTTCGCCCGCGTGAACAGCCCTTACGCATATGCCACTGCTTCCTCTTCTTTCAGCCTGAGCTTTACACCCAATGCTACGAACAACGGCGACCGAAAAGGACTTCATTGGGGTTTTAGTCCGCTTACCGGTAGCGGCTGGCAGGATGCCACTGACAATACTTACCCTGACTGGCTGCAAATTGATTTCAATACGAATCGCACGATTGACGAAATCGATGTCTTCACTATCCAGGATAATTGGATGGACCCGGTGGAGCCGACTGAGAGCATGACGTTTGGTACGCAGGGAATTACGAATTTCGATGTCCAATATTGGAGTGGCACGGCCTGGCTAACGGTGCCCGGTGGAAGCGTTACAGGAAACAATAAGGTCTGGCGGAAGTTGACCTTTGCCGCCATCACGACAAGCAAGATCCGGGTCTTAGTGAATGCGTCGCAAGCGAACTATAGTCGCATTCTAGAACTGGAAGCGTGGGGTAATACTGCCGGCAGTGCTTTTGATCTGAAGTGGCTTGTAACGGATCAGCTCGGCACACCAAGAATAGTCTTCGACAAGACAGGCGCGCTGGCCACAGCCAAACGTCATGACTACCTGCCGTTTGGTGAAGAATTGTCTGCTATGCAGGGAGCACGCTCCACTACACTTGGCTACGGCGCGTCAGATGGCGTGCGCCAGAAATTTGCCAATTATGAACGGGACAACGAAACTAGCCTTGATTTCGCCGAGGCAAGATACTACAGCAGCGCACAAGGACGCTTCACCAGTTCCGATCCCTATGTCATTTTCTTCGAGATGGAAGCAGGCAGAAATGCACGCGAGCGTTCCCAGATCTTACGTGCATACATCTCGGAACCGCAGAACTGGAATCGTTACAGCTATTGTCTCAACGATCCGGTGAATCTCATTGACCCTTCAGGTTTGGTCTGGCTGACAAAGGACCATGAGAATTTTCGGTGGGTCGACGACGAAAAATACAAGGCTGAAGACTGGAAGGGATATGAAGTAGTTGAGGCAGGCACAGTCGCTTACTTTGGTGAAGGTTGGGGCGGGTACGAGGAAAAGTACAAGGGACTCCTGGGTACCTATGTAACGCTCAATGCAGATGGAAGTCTGACTTCTGCGGGTATGGAGCCTACTGACGCACCAGTGTTAGGGGAATACCACTCTTACAACGAAGGAATTGGCAACTTTGGGCTTGGAATGATTGTCCAGAACAACGAAATACACCCTACCCTTCAAATTGCTCCATCCTGGCCGGCTTTCTCGCTTTCACATACGACCGGCCAGGGCCAGGTTTCTCCAGGAGTTTACGGACAACTTACAACAGGAAACTACGGTTTAGTGGTTAATGAATCGGTTAACTTGCTTCATCCTACCTCTGGTTTCTCGAGGGAAACGGGTTATGGAACACCGCAGGTTAGTGCAGGGATCCAGGTGGTATTTCCGGCAGTTAATGGAATGACAGAAAGGGATTGGTTGCATCATCCTGACAATCCGTTGGGGAAAGGTCCAGTTGGTCGCGCGGGCGGACGTTGTCCTTACTAGTTCCAATTCCAACGCAAGAAGTCGCTGGCGGAAAGAAATCCATGACAATGAAAAGGCTGAACCTGTTCGCTTGCCTTTTGTTGGGTGTCTGTCTGCTCTTGATAGGTTTTTATCTGCTGGCTACGGAGATCTATTTTGTTCACAAAGCCTCGGCGTTCGATGCATCGATAGTGGAGGTTCGCAAGGAACTTGTGCATAAGGGAAAAGGCTCTGTGATGGCCTATGTTCCGGTCGTTGAGATTGCATCTGGAACTGATCGAAACTTGAGAATGTCAGTCGATACGTTTAGTGAAGAACTGGTCTATCGGGTGGGCGACAAGATGAATGTCTTATGCGATCTTTCTGAATCACCCAGATGTATCAAAAACACGTTTGCCAGCAAGTGGGGAAACAGTTTGTTGGGCTTTGTCTTCGCACTGGTTTTCCTCTCGATCCCGTTGATCTACTACTGGCAAGCCGGCAGCAACAGGGTTCGGGACGCTGACGTGT
>DATBRN010000087.1:0-7620 GCA_036560225.1 Pyrinomonadaceae bacterium
CATCAAAGTGTTATTTACCTTCGTGCTCTTCGTGTCCTTCGTGGTGAACGAGTTGCAGATACATTGACGCAACTGAGAATCCAGTCGCGTGCTTCCATTTCTCAAAGCCGGTACAGCGCTTGCGCATTTTGATACAACATCTTCTTGCGCTCATTGTCGGCCACACCTTGCAACGATCGCTCGACGAACTTCCACGAGTCGGGATAAGTCGATGCGATATGCGGGTAGTCGGACTCCCACATGATATTTTCCAAGCCGACATTGTGTCTCAGCGCGATGCCGGCTTGCTCATACCAGAAATTCACGTAGACCTGCCGGCGGATCAGCTCGCTCGGGCGCTGTTCCAATCCGTGGCGCCAGAGTTGCCGCCGCTCCCATTCGTGATCGCAGGCGGATTGGACGCAGCTCACTGAGCCGATGCCGGTTTCGGCGAAGACCCATTTCGACCGGCGAAACTTGTAGGCAATCCCCGAGAAGACCAGGTTCGGAACAATCTGAGCCGGCCATGCGGAGGTCGGCACGGTGAAGGCGGCGTGCTGCTGATATGGTGTGTAGCCGTCCCACTCGGGAAAAGTCAGCTTGCGCGCGAGCCCGGCAGATGCATGAAAGTGAACCGGCATTACGAGCTCCTGGCAAACTGCCCACAACGGATACCAATAGGATTCGCTAATGTGCGGCAAAGATTCGACCATCAGACTCGGCAGCGCGAACATGACGATGCCCCGGTGGCCGTTGCTGGCCGCGCGTTTCACTTCCGCGACGATGCTTTCCATGCCGCAGAGCAAGGGCACCATGGCGAGGGAAATAAAGCGCTGGCTCGCGCGGGTTAGTTCGCCGAGTGAGTCGTTGTAGGCTTGCACGCAAGCGAGCTCGAACTCGGGATCGTTGTATTGATGAAACGAGCTCGGGTCGTTGGGAAACAAAACCTCGGCGTCGATGCCATCGGCATCGAGAGCCTTGAGGCGCTCATTGGGAATGTAAGCCTTCGCGGGAACTTCTTCCCAACGTTGTGGATAGGCATTGCGCAGCGGATCGCCCATCACCGCGGGGCAGTTGCACACCCCGCGGGTGCGGAGCGGCCGGCCGTTGACGACCCAGCGCTCGACTTTGGCGCTTTTGTTGTCGACTTCTTTGATTTGCGGGATGCGCTCGCCGAATTTGCTTTTTGCCATCCGGCTAAGAAAAGCGTTCGGCTCGGTGACGACGTGGGAGTCGGCGCTGATCAGGCCGTAACGAATTTCCATTTTCAAATTCTCGCTAACTTGCCGGATGCGCTCCGTTGCCCTTCCGATTTTCCTCCCCCTCGACGGGGGAGGACCAAGGTAGGGGTGCTATTCGATTTCACTGGCATCCCCATCTCAATCTTCCCCCGTCAAAGGGGGAAGAGGTAAATCTTCCGCGCCCACCCCAACAACCAATGGCTCGCGATCCAACACGAAATAGAAACCCAGAACCCGAAACTCTTGCCTTAATCTAATTCCGCCATCGCCGTGGCCACCGCGCCGTGAAAACCGCGTTCAATGGCGAGTGACTCTTCGGCGCCGCGGAGCACTTGCTGCGCGGTCAGCTCATCAACGACGTAACGCGTGAATACTTCATCGAGCAATGCCGAGTGATCAACATCCGCGACCAAATGAACTTGGGTGTTGATGTCCTGGTCTCTCTTCTTGATTCCTAGCTCTAGTTCTTGCCGCTTCACCAAGCGCTGTGTGAGCGTGCCGCCTTTGACGATCTGGTCGTTATTGCGCCGTTCGAGAATGTGCGAGCAGGCGAGACCTTCGAGCCAGGGTTTCTCGCGCGCGCAGTAAAGCCAGGCATAAAACGCCGATCGCGCGCCGGGGATCATGTCGGACTCTTTGTTACTGCCCAAGTCTTCTTCCGTCACATGAGCTTTACCCATACGCGGATCATAAATTAGCTCGTCCTTTTCGTGCTCCCAGATGGCACGCTTGACGTCGAGGGGAGCCGTGCAGGCGACCGCAGCCCAACAGTCACGCCGGTTATTGCCAAAAAAAGTCATATGCAAGTGACGAAAGGCGAGGCGTGTCGGAGTCAGTGGCACGGTCAACATTCGGCGAATTTCCGGCGTCTCGTACCATTGGTTGACCATCTCGTTTAATTGTTCAGCTACCAAAGGCCACCGGCTCATGAATATTTCCTCCAACGATCTTTGGAGTCGTCTAAGTTGAAGCGCTCGAACGTGAACCGACTATACGTCCGCGCAGAAAGAGGTGTCAATCAATTGGAGCAGAGCGACTGTCGTAGTGACGTAGAGGAAAGTAGCCTGCTACGAAAACGAAGAACCGACCGGAAAATCGAACACCATTGCAGGCCGCGGCGTGACCAGTTCAAGTGTGATCATCGTGGAATGTCGTATATACCGAAGTCTATTCTACCCCCGTGTTTGATCGGTCGACTAGCGTTGCCACCTTCTTCTGAAAAACCGTAAGCTGATCCAGCTCATCTCTGACAGGCCAGATAAAAAGCCGCTGCACTCCGGCGGCTTTATAAGCCGCGAGCTTTTCGGCGCAGACTTCCGGCGCGCCGATGAGAAGCCGCTCACGGAGTTGCTCGAGAGGACGGTTCAGCATCGGTGCGAGAGTCTCGGATAAAACTCGATCTGCCCGCGCGTTGTCATCGGTGATGTACATGAACATGGTCGCAAGCGCGTTCGGAAAGGTCGCCGGATCTTTGCCGAGATTTTTGAGCTGACCTCGGAGCTTGTCTAACCCGATCTTAAATTGATCAGGCATTGTGTTATATGCGGACGCCAGCCATCCATCTCCCAGTCGAGCAACGCGGCGCAGGCCGGCATCCGACCCCCAGCTGCCTATCCAGATCGGCGGACCAGATTTCTGGATTGGCTTGGGCTCGAGATCGATTCCCGCCGTGGAGTAAAAACGTCCGGTGAAGCTAACTCCGTCGGTGGTCCACAAACAGCGCAAAACCTGAATGGCTTCATCGAACCTCTTCCAGCGTTCCTCATAATTCATTGCAACGATCTCATAATCACGAGCTGAAGACCCGGGACCCACGCCGACGAATAATCGCCCATTGGAGAGGATATCGATAGCGGCAAATGTTTTGGCTATTTGCACCGGACCGCGCACGACCGTGAGAATCACGCTGGTTCCGACCGCCATGTCTCCGCTGTGAGAGAGCACCGCGGCAAGGGCGGTCGGCGCATCGAGCCACGGGCGATGGGATATCAGGTGGTCGTTTGTCGAAACCGCTTTGAAGCCCAAGTCGCGCGCGGTTTGCACGTATGTCGATAATCGCTCCAGCGAAAACCGCTGGTTGCCGAAGTCAATGACAGGAAGATGTGCGCCGTAATCCAAGGTGAGTTCCTCCGTTTCGAGAAATGACGATTATTTATTAACACCAACTCGCTGTGAAATACTTCCTACAACTCGGCAAGGCCTAAACGTTCGGGCTGAGCAATGCTCGAAGAGCGTCCGCCCTTGAACCTGGGTTAGAACGTTGACCGTGTGAAGTGAACACGAACACGCGCAGCAATCGCCGCTGCCACCAAAAAAACGACCGAATAACCAAGTAAGAACACGATACCGAGAAGGAACAACGGGCCGAGCTTTAGGAAAATCAACTCATAGGTTAACTGGCCGACTACAGAGCCCAAGTAATGTGCCCAGAGTGGTCTCGGAAAAAGACCGCCTGTAACTATGCCAGTGGCAGTCAACGCACCAACGTAGTAAAGCCCGTCCGCGTCCCACGGCTCCAGGTGGCCGGTGATCAAAGGTGATAAACCCCATACAAGAGCACTCGCCACTAGCGCAACAAGAAACGCGGGGATGGCTGAAGTTTTCATAGACGGTGACGCAATGCTCCAACACGAACCAGCGGCCGACGCAATAGCGAAGCATACTCATTCGATTAAGAGAACTTCCACCAGATGAACACCGCGACTGCGGCAGGAGCGGCGAATATCAATAGGAAAATCGGAAGCTCCTCGGGCACCGAATACCCGGCCCGGGTACCCATCCACATGTTGACCAGTTCGGCGACAAACCAGATTGGGATGAAGACTTTGGCGGCGGTGACCATAGAGCTTGTGCCGGTGCCGCCAATCCAGCGCCCTGCAAGAACGGACAGACCGAGCAGCACGAAGCCTCCCACTATGATCATGATCGTGCGCATCTCAGTTTTCCGCTAAGCGAAGTGGAAACACCTGTTCGTGACGCCCAACGCTATGCTGCTTAGCCATTATCAGAAAGTGAATCGCCCATCGTTTAGTCTCGCGATCGGCCACGCCACAACCCTGGAAATTCGCGCCATGCGGGATACCTAGTCGAGCCGATGCCGCGAGTGAAGAAAACATTAGTATTGTGTCCCCGGAATTCCCATTCATACGAGAGCACTCGCCACTAGCGCAACAAGAAACGTGGGAATGGCTGAAGATTTTATAGAGGCCATAAGGAGGCGCGGGATGAGCCAGCGTCTTTGGGGCGCCATTGCGCAATGATTTTCCCGGCAGAAACGGGCTTCCCCACAAGCGTGAGGTTAGAGAATGGCGTCGCGGCATGCAAGTGGTAAACTGCAAAGAAAAATCAGCTGATAATGCAGCCCGGAGGAAAGATGGCGACGATTGAGGTGAGAGCAAAAATTCCACTGCAGGAATCAATTGTACTGGCGACGCAGTGGGAGCTTGAGTACCCAGAATTAGAAATGCAAACAGCAAATGGGCGAGTGTGGCTCGGTCTAGTGGTTCCACAAGACGATGCTCAGCGACTGTGGGAGTCTGGAAAGCATTTGGGACATTATTGGGTCAACACGAGAGTGGAGGCACTACGCGTACATCTTGTAGTCGAGGACGTGAGCGCAGAAGAGTTGATGCGGCTTGAAGGTCGGCACCCTCAGGCAGCTTGGTATACCTCCACGGAAGGACAGTACCAGGAAGCCAAAGAACTCGGAGAACGTATTGCAACTACGGTAGTTGATAGCTGCAATAGGTTGTTGAGGTGGCTGCAAACACAATACGGGCAGTTCTGGCTAAAACCATTGCGGTGGGAAGAGACTGTACAGAATTTCCTCGATAAGATAGAAGCCAAATGGCGAGCGCCAGCAGGAGCGTGGAGCACACTAAACACGTACCCTCCTGTAATACGAGTAGATCGAATCGTTTTGGGAGTAGCTGATAGATACCTCCAAGTGAAAGACTGGGAAAAACTGCAGGAAGACCTGAGAAGACAGGAGGAGCCTGGGGCAGGTTTGCTTCTTGTTGCTACTGCAAAGGATCGGTTTGCAGAGGGAGATCGACAGATGGCGATAATCCATCTTAATAGTGCCCTTGAATGGTGCGTTCAGACCTTCGTAGAAGGGGAGTTGAAAGGGGTGATTCCCCCAGAGTCGCTCAAGGTTGTTCTGAGGCAAGCTCATGGGCGCTTGCTCAATGAATGGGTTCTCCCACTCTGTCGGAAGCGAAGCATCGACGTTGAATCGGTCGAATGGCCCAGTGTGAAACGAGTCCAAGACCTGAGGGGAGAAGCAGGTCATCCTTCAAGGCAGAGTGATTTGCATGGTCTGTCGGAGTCTGAGTTTCATAATCTGGCAAAAAGTAGTATCTCATTCATTTGCAAGCTTCTGGGAGAGGCAACACCGAAAGCTCCACCTCCACTCAGCACCGCTACGGCTGCAGGAACGGTATAGACAAGATAAATCTGATGGACGCTAACATTATGCCGCTGAGCCATTACGAGAAATCAAATCATCCGTCAACAATCTTACTATCGGCTCCAGCAGCGGGTTAGATTGCGATCAAACCGGTTAAGTTCGAAAGAGTTTTTTACCAAAAAAGTAACCAACAATAGTTACAGCCAGGACGAGGCTGCCTGAAAGAATGCTCTTACCCAATGTTGGTACGGCAATCGCGGCGGCGAGAAAACCACATACAAGGGTGAAGCCCACCATGTTCGCTTGCCTCTTGTGGACCAAATATTCGCGTTTGTTTTCTTCACTCATCAGAAAAGGGAGATAAGGCCAATTTCTGTATTTTGTTTTTGCGTGGTCGTCCACACGCACGCACTGTTGACTCCAATCCCAAACGCTTTGCTATCGACGTCCGCCATTTCTCGTTTCCGTAAGGCTGACCTCGTTGAACGCATGATCTCAACACTTCCTGGCTGATTATCGTGATTGTCCGCGTGATTCTCGGTGCGTGATTATCGGGTCAGCGTAATTATCGGACAGGTCTTGCATTGCCTTATTCAATATCTTCTTCGAAAAAGTCGGAATCAATTTTCTTGATCTCATATGTGGAGGTGATAGATACGCCCACTCCATAATCAATCATGTGCCCGGCCAATTGGCTGCCATCAACGAGGATGATTCGTGATGAATAGTCTTTCACAGAGGCAAGCGCTTCTTTGGTGAAAGTGGAAGTTGTTATGAAGATTCCTTTAGTTGCCTTTCGCTTGGAAAGCGCACCCGCGAATTGATCGATATCTGGACTCCCAACCGGCTTGTCATTCCATCGCTTCGCTTGCACGTAAATGCTATCAAGACCAAGTTTGTCTTCCCGTATAACCCCGTCAATTCCACCATCTCCACTTTTCCCGACAGCTTGGCCTGCATCCTTGAGAGATCCTCCATACCCCATTCGAACTAACAGGAGGATCACAAGTCGTTCAAAAAACTGCGGGCTAGACTTTTTGACCCTTTCAAGCACCTCAGAGGCTAGAGCTTCGCGCAGACGTTCGTATTGAGTCGCCAAGGATTCAATAGGAGTTTCAGACGAACTTATTGAGGCTTCAACTCTTTCATTCTTACGTTCTTTCTTTCGACCCTGAAACTCACGAAATTCCTCAAACTGGGAGAGCAGGTCTGCATCAATGCGATCTGGATTGCCGGATAGGACCTTCAGACCACGGTCAGTTATGCGGAAATAGCCGCGCTTGGTTGCTTCCAGGAGGCCGGCCTTCTGTAGGTAAGTTCGAGCCCACGAAACCCGCGAAGAAAACTTGAAAGTACCGCCACTGGGAAGAAGTTCGCGGCGATCTTCGTCGGTAAGCTTAAATTGGTTGGCTAGCTTGTCGGCAGCAGCGATGAGCGGCACCTCTTGCCCGTTCGCTTCGGCAGCGATCCTCAGCAGAGGAAGCATCAAGGTTTCATAATCAGGTATTGCCATGGTCAAGTTGGTTTGAGCCGAACGTATAGCCTTTATCTCAGATTGCGGGGGACAATCAAATTGCAGAAAGATCCCCGCCATGCACGACGAGAATAAAAGATAGGTCCTACTAACAAGCCAGAATATCATTTTTCCAGCAGTCGTCATGCTCGACGATGTCTGCCGGTTGGGCAATGACTCCGTGGGTTAGTGCTTCCAGATCTTCTCTGGCGACGGGTTTGATATCCAATTTCCATTATTTGGGCTTGGGGCTGAAAATACGGGTCGGTCAGGGTTTTTTGAAAGCGCCCTGAAGAAGTTTTGCGCGGTCCGGTGGCAGGCCCGGTGAGCTGGTTTACGACCGTTTGTGTTTTGCGATCAGTGTCCGGATCGTCGGAACGAGATCTCTAGGTACTTCCATAACCGTTTGACTGGAGTCTTCAAAAGCTGCCTCGTCCTTGGCCACTGCCTGCTCATCCGTCTGTTGCTCGTAGTGTTCG
>DATBRN010000088.1:0-4901 GCA_036560225.1 Pyrinomonadaceae bacterium
CAAATTAAGAAAAGAGATTGGGCACTATCTGGAGAAACATCATGAAAAGGAATAATGATCTTGATTCGATCCTCAACAACGCCACTGCCGAGATGCGAGCTGAGCAGCTCGACTCATCGGTAGTTAACGAAGCGGCTGAGCGTGTTTGGGCGCGCCTGGCCGTCGAAGACTCAGCGGAATTGAAGACTGAAAGCGTGGCCAGCGAGAAAATCGGCAGCTGCGCTGATTTTCAGTCACTGATTCCAGCCTATCTAAGCGGCAGCTTGTCCGAAGCTCGTTCATTGCTGCTGGTCGATCACACGCATGAGTGCATCCCTTGCCGCAAAGCAATGAAAGATGCGCGCACGCGCAGAATGGCCCCCGCGAAGAAACCTGCCGTCACACGCGGTTACCGAATCCAACCTGTCATTCTGCGTTGGGGAATTGCGGCGGCGCTCATTATTGGCATCGGGCTTATAGCGCTGCCGTTTATCCAGCGTTACGCGCCTCTCGGTGGAGCGTTAGAAGCTACGGTGGAGGCTGCCGAAGGTCAGGTCTACCAGATTGCCGATACTACGAGCGCGCCTGTTACTGCGGGTGAAAAGCTGCAAAAAGGCGGGCGCATTCGCACGGCGAAAGATGCGCACGCATTTGTTCGTCTCGGCGACGGCTCGGTCATAGAAATGAAGGACCGTTCCGAGTTGTCATTTACTAAAAACTCGCTGGGCACAACTATTCATCTGAACCGGGGCGCTATCGTTGTCGAAGCTGCGAAACAGGGAAAGCAACACCTCTTTGTTGATATGGGAGATTCGCATGTTTCGGTGACGGGCACGGTGTTTTCTGTCAACAGTGGAACCAAGGGATCGCGCGTCTCAGTAATCGAGGGCGAAGTTCACCTGGATCACGCCGGCAGCGAACGCGTGCTGCATGGTGGAGAGCAGGCAACCACCAATGCCGCGATCGAGAAGATTCCGGTGAAAGACGAAGTTGCATGGAGCCGCAAGGCTGCGCACTATGCGGAGACTCTGGCTGCTGTCAGTTCTCTGAATAAGGAGCTGGGAAAAGTTTTTCAGCCGGGCGTACGCAACTCAACGCACCTTTTAGATCTTATGCCGGAGAACACGATTGTTTATGCAGCGCTGCCTAACCTGACCTCGACCATCGCAGAGTCGCACCGGATCATGCAGGAGCGCATCAACCAAAATGCCGCGCTGCGCGAATGGTGGGAAAAGGAAGAGGGTCATCGAGGTCAAAACGTGGACCAGGTCATTGGCAGCATTCGTGAGTTTGGCGACTACCTGGGTGACGAAATCGCGGTGTCTGTTTCGATGGATGATAAGGGTGAGCCGGTGGCCCCGCTCGTGCTGGCGGAACTAAAGAACTCCGCTGGTTTCCAGCCGTTTGTTGAGCAGCAGATCGCAAAATACGCAGGTAACAGCAACCAGTCGCGACCGCAAATTCGTTTCGTGCAGGATCCTTTGACTGCGACCTCGACGGCGACGGAGCCTGGAAAGAAGTCAGACGAACTGTTCGTTTGGATACAGAACGATCTATTCGCGGCGAGTCCGAAGCTGGATCAGCTTCAGAGCCTGGCCACAACTGTTCAGAATGGCGCAACCAGCAGCTTTGCCGGAACGCCGTTTCACAATCGCATTGCCCAGGTCTATCAGGAGGGCGCTGGTTTAGTTGTGGCCGCCAACCTTGAGCGCCTGATTGAAAAAACGAAGCCTCAGTTATCAAAGGGCGCCGGCGGTGAGCAGCGTGAAAACGCGCTGAAACAACTCGGGATCCTGAACCTCAAGTATTTCGTGCTGGATCAGACGACGGCTGAAGGCAAGACGCATACGCAGGCGACCGTGTCTTTCAATGAAGCACAACGCGGCATTCCTTCATGGCTCGCGGCCCCCGGGCCGATGGGTTCACTCGAATACATTTCACCGGATGCTAATGTCGTCGCGGGTTTTGTCGTCAAAGATCCGGTGAAGTTAGTTGATGATCTACTCGGTGTTATTGAAACGGTGTCGCCCGACCTGCGGAAGAATCTCGACAAGCAGCAGGCAGATCACGGCCTGGATATTCGCCGAGACATTGCCGCGCCACTTGGTGGAGACTTTGCCTTTGCCATTGATGGTCCAATACTGCCGACACCTTCGTGGAAGATGGTGTTTCAGGTAAACGACTCCACGCACCTGCAGCAAACGCTCGAACGTATCGTGAGCGAAATCAACAACGAGGCCGTGAAGCTTGGCAAGACCGGTCTGACTTGGGATCGAGGTGATATTGACGGCCGCACGTATTACACGCTGAAGTCAGCGAACTTTGGTGTTGAGGTCAACTACACCTATGTCAATGGCTACGTAGTGATGGGCCCAAGCCGCGAAATGGTCGAACGGTCGGTGCGTTCGCAAGAGCAAGGCTACACGTTGCTGCGCTCGACGCGGTTCACGGACGGCTTGCCGGCGGATGGCAATGCCAACTTTTCGGCAATCTTCTACCACAACCTGGCGCCGCTGGTGCGCCCGTTCGCGGAACGGATTGCCAATTCGGCAGGCAATCTGCCTCAGGAGCAGCAACAGGCAATCAAGTCAATGGCTGCAAACATGCCGCCAACTCTCGCCTACGCTTATGCCCAGGGCGATAGCATAACTTTCGCTGCTAACACTGAAGGTGGACCATTTGGACTGAGTCCGGCAACTTTGCTGGGTATGCCAAACTCGTTGGAAATCCAACACATTCTTCAGCAGGGTATGAAAAAGTAGGACAGGCGTTCCCGCTGTCCATTGAGGTGGGACAGAAGAGCATCGTCTGTCCCACCGCCCTTGACGGCAATGGGCCCAAACCTCGTCTCGAGTGCAAGATTCATGACGAGAATATGTAAAGGGAAACGCGAAAAGAGCATTGAACAGAAAGGGACTAATCATGATCAGTTTTCTTAGGAAGTCACAAGCATTGCTGACAATGACCGTAATGCTGATCGGGTTATCAGTTTTCCTTCCGGCTTGTTCGCACCGGAAGGTCGTCCAGCTCGGCACGCATCGGGTCATCGTGTCGCGTCACGGGTTCGAAAAGAAATTTCAAGTCGGGGAGAACGCTTCGGTTCCAAGGTTGGAATATGCCGGCATCAGTACCGATGGGAAAGGCCTGAAAGTCTCAATACAAGGCGACGAGATAAAGATAAATGGTGTCGACGGCAGATTGAAGTCTGGGGACAGTGTGCTAATCAGCGATGATGGCGTTGCCGTGAATTCGTTGGATTACGGCGAGTCAGCAAAATATCTTCAGGCCAATAACCCAACAATAGAAACCGCTGTTAGAAACTAGTGCGCTTTCGAATGCGGTGACCTGACATTTGGCAGAGGCTACGTGTTCACTGGGACCGCGGGCGAGACGCCCGCGGTCCCAGTATTGACGGTCCCAGTGACAGGTCACCGCACTCCAAAGAATCCAAAAATGCGACTAATAATCATCTCGCTTGGCTCCTGGCTCGTTGGACTGTCAACGATCCTTCTGGCCTTCGTAATCATAGAAGGCGAGAGCTTAAGCGAAGCAGATCTAAAAGGCGCCACCATCACTTCGCTAATTGTGGCTGCGTTGCTCTTCTCGCTCGCATATGCTCCATTGCTGTTTTGGTTACGCAAGCGCCTGGGCGGATGTCGGCCCGCAGCGCTTTTCCCTGTTGCATCGGCATTGGTTCTCAATCTTCCGGTTTTTTTGATCGGAATTTTGGCAATCGGTAGAACTTTAGGGACCGCGGAAGCGTTTTCATTCATCGGTGCATTCGTGCTGATGGGGACGGCGTTCGGTCTCGCTTTTGTTTGGAATTATCAGAACAGGGATATAAAGTCTGCAAGATGGCATTAGCTGAAACGGTTCAGGAACAGATAAGTCTACAAAATCCAGCGAACTTCGCGCCGGTCATCGATCTTAACGACCTGAGCGTCAATTTCGGCCTGCGACCAATCCTTCAAAACTTAAGAGGCGAGCTTCGCGGGCGCGCTATTGGTCTACTCGGTCCTAATGGAGCCGGCAAAACCACGTTGATTCATACGCTGCTCGGCTTTCACGCTCCATCCTCAGGCACGGCGCATATCTTCGGCCAGGACATCACCACCGACGCGAAGCAAATCCGATCGCTGGTTGGCTATATGCCCGAACGCGATTCGTTTATTGCGAAGATGAGCGCCGTTCGTTTCGTGCGGTTGATGGCCGAATTGTCGGGCTTGCCGTCGGAAGCTGCGCTGGAGCGCGCTCACGAAGCTCTTTTTTACGTTGGCTTAGGTGAGGCACGCTACCGTAGTCTGGATACCTATTCATTGGGAATGAAGCAACTCGCCAAATTGGCGCAGGCGATTGTTCATGGACCGCGGCTAATCTTTCTTGATGAGCCAACCAATGGTCTCGATCCGCCAGCTCGGCAACGAATGATCCGGCTCGTGCGTGAAATCCGGGACAGCGGCAAGGCGAACATCGTCTTGTCTTCACATCTGCTGCGTGACGTTGAAGAGTGTTGTGAAGAGATTCTGATTCTCAAGGAAGGCCGGCTTGCGGTCTATTGCAACCTCGAGGAAGAACGCAAGTCCAATCGCAAGTTTTTGCTGCTGGAAACGCGTGGTGATCAAAACAAGTTTGCCGAAGCGATTGGCGCGCTGGGCTGTGAATATGCAGTGACGGGTGACCACCGCGTTAAGTTGGTACTACACGAGGGCATCGAGGTGCGCGACCTTTATCGTATCGCATCGGAGCACGACGTGCAGATCAGGCGCCTCAGCTACAAACGTGATTCTCTGGAAGACATCTTCCTGAAAGCGATGGAGAACGGTCATGGCGGTTTATGAGCTTACCTACAAGCAGTATCTTGGAAAGCTGACTCCCGAGTGGAGCAGGTTTCTGATAATTCCACGCCACGCCTTTCGCGATGT
>DATBRN010000089.1:0-4941 GCA_036560225.1 Pyrinomonadaceae bacterium
TTTCACCTGCGCGAGCAAACTGCCCGTGCGGGTTATCCCCGTCGGGCGTGCCTGCGAAAACTATCGCCACCCGATCTCTGGCAGACGAGACCGAGTAGTCGTCGTATTTCAACTCCGCGGATGAAATTCCGTAGCCCGCGAAGACTATTTCCGCTCCATGTATTTTCCCGTTTGAGGAAAAGCCGAGCGGCATCCAGTCCTCGCCAACCCTGAATTGCGCAATGTCATCCGCTTTGCCCGGGTTCACGTAAAACAAATTGTGTTCGCCCAGCTCCACGCCTGAGACGTAGGGAAACTTCTGCAGGTAGCGATTCGGAGAATCGGCTTCGAGGATGGACATGCCGGCA
Source organism: Pyrinomonadaceae bacterium (assembly GCA_036560225.1). Taxonomy (GTDB): domain Bacteria; phylum Acidobacteriota; class Blastocatellia; order Pyrinomonadales; family Pyrinomonadaceae; genus PSRF01. Next base: position 348 of record DATBRN010000089.1, read on the forward strand.
GTGTCGTAGCCGATGCTGCGGCGCAGACCGTAACGCGAAAACTCACGAGCGATGTATTCGGCAGCGAGGTTGGCGCCGGCTGTTCCCGTGCGACGACCTTCCAACTTGTCCGAAGCGAGGTATTCGATGTGGGCGCGCAGGCGATCGACGCTGGGGACAGTCGCTGCCGTCCGGTGTTGGGCGACCGTGGCGATCGCGAGCATCGCAATGCCCAAAAAAGCGAGTAGCCGATTTCCAACTTTCATTTTCTTACCCTCTAGCTCTGTCGCCCGTTCCACTGGCTCCAAATAAATTTCTGACCCATTACCCAGGGGTTCCGCTTCGCTGTTCAGTATCATGACATAGGTAACACTTTCCTATCATGACATGGGTAACAGTCATGAGGGTAATCTAAGGTTCAAGGAGGAGCCGAAGATGCCCTGGAAGAAGGAGAGTGTGGTGGAGCAGCGGTTGAGATTTCTGATTGAGGTGCTGGGGAGAGAAGAAACCATAGCTGGGCTTTGCCGACGGTACGAGATAAGTAGGAAGACAGGCTACAAATGGTTGAAGCGGTATGAACGAGAGCAGTCGATCGAAGGGTTGCGGGATCAATCACGTCGACCACAGTACAGTCCTCGTCGCACCAGCGAGGCTCGGACACAGCAGGTGTTGGCGGTGCGTGATGAGAAGGGCTGGGGGGCTGACAAGATTGCAGATGTACTGGCAAATGGCGGAACAGTAATCCCAGCGATCACAGTGCACCGCATTCTCAAGCGTAATGGTCGGATTAAGCCGGAGCCAATGGCGCAGTTAGCGACCAAGCGGTTTGCCCGCGGCAGTAGTAATGAACTGGCGCAAATGGATTTCAAAGGGGAGTATTCGCTGCCGAGTGGGGGGAAATGTTATCCCCTCACCTTGCTGGATGATTGCAGCCGTTACTTGTTAGGCCTGTGGCCGCTAACGAGCACGGCAGCGGAGCCGGTACAACGAGTTTTGAGGCAGCATTTTCGGGCCTTAGGTGTGCCGGCGGAAATGCTTATGGATCATGGTTCGACCTGGTACTGCAATCACAATGGGCATGGTCTAACCTGGCTTTCGATCTGGTTGATCAAGCAAGGAATCAAGCTCAGATACTCAGGCGTCCATCATCCACAGACGCAAGGCAAAGTGGAGCGATTGCACCGGACTTTAAAAGAACGGACTAAACATCGCGGGCTACCTAAATCGATGAGTGAATGGCGGCGTTGGGCGCCAGAGTTTCAACAGGAATACAACTGCCAACGTCCGCATGAAGCCCTGGGCATGAAGAAGCCGGTTGAAGTCTACACCACCGATAACTTGCGACCTTACCAGGAACAACCAAAAGAATGGGAATACAACGGTGGCGAAGTACAGCGATTAGATAATCAGGGAGGGCTTAGCAAGTACGGTCGCTGGTTCTTCATTTGTGAGGCCTTGGCTAAAGAATGGGTCCGGCTGGACAAATTGGACAAAAAGTTAATCGTCACCTTTCGCCACCTGACAATCCGCGAAATCAACCTTCAGACGTGGAGCAGCACCGCGGTGCTGCTCCCGTCTGAAAGCAACAATTAAGCGGCTACCAAGCAAAAGTGTTACCTATGTCGTGATAGTCACTTGTTACCCATGTCTTGACACTTAGCAGCTTCGCTCCACCCTGGGCTTGATGCCTCCGCCTGCTCCGCGGGCTCGTCGAATGGTTCAACCAAAATTCCCGTAACAACGGGGAAGGGATTATTCAACCCAGTCTGCAATGAACACGTTGGTATCGCCGCGAGTCTTCGCATTGCGATTTGACGCGAAGACGAGCTTCTTGCCGTCAGGGGAAAACATTGGGAAGCCGTCGAACGTTTCGTTGTATGTGATGCGCTCGAGGCCGCTGCCGTCCACGTTAATCTTATAGATGTCGAAGTTTCGCCCTTTGGGATCATCCATATTCGAGGCGAACAAGATTCGTTTGCCGTCGGGGAAGAAGTAAGGCGCGAAGTTGGCTTTGCCGTTGTGCGTCACCTGACGCTTGTTGGATCCGTCCGCATTCATCACCCAAATCTCCAAAGTCGTCGGACGAATTAGATTCTGTTTGAGTAAACCAATATAGTCTGACTTCGCCTTCTCGGTTTGTGGGTGGTAGGCACGATAGACAATCTGTTTGCCGTCGTAAGACCAGAAGGGACCGCCGTCGTAGCCGAGTTCATTCGTCAAACGGCGAACGTGCTTGCCATTCGCATCCATTGTGTAAATGTCCAGATCGCCATCGCGCATTGAGGTGAACACGAGTTTGCCATTGCGGGAAATGGTTGTTTCAGCGTCGTAGCCCGGTGTCTTGGTCAACTGTTTCACATCGGAGCCGTCCGGCCGTGCGGTAAAGATGTCGAACGACGGATACACGGCCCAAACATACCCCTGGGAAAAATCAGGACTAGGCGGACACTCCCTGGCGCCAAGATGTGTCGATGAATAAAGCACGCGCTGGCTATTGGGAAAGAAGTAGGAACAGGTGGTGCGGCCGTCTCCGTTCGAGATCATACGCACATTCGCGCCATCAACATTCATCGTGTAGATTTGATCACACTCGCGTCCGTCACGCTTCGATTGAAATATCAACTGCTTGCCGTCAGCCGAGAAGTAGGCTTCTGCGTTCTCTCCGCTGAAAGAAAGCTGCTTGATGTTCTTGAGATGTTTCTCCTGGGGCAGGCGAAGTTGTTCAGTGGATGAAGCGCCACTGAAGCCGAGAGCCAGGAACAGTAGAGTGGTTGTTAGTAATCCAAGAATTAGTTTCACTGGTTTGACTGGCATTTTGTAGAGAGCAAAACCGTTGACGAAGAGCGGGGCAAGCCCGCCTTCCTGACCTTAGAGACTTTTTAAGTCGAGTCTTTTCTTGTTGTTTGAGAGGCTTTCAATCTTGAATTCATTCTCTTTAGCTCAAGGTCAGGAAGGTGGGCTCGCCCCCGCTGTTTGATTACTGGAATACAGCCAGCGCTTCCGACACCAGCCTCGCTTGTTCCGCCTGGTGGATCGCATAAGATCCGGTTGCCGGGCTCGCCGAGGCCACGCGGCCGACATAGAGGGCGCGTGGGCAAGCCGGCCAGAGGTTTTCCAGTCGGTCCTCAACAAAAGTCCAACCGCCCATGTTTTTCGGTTCTTCCTGCGCCCAGACGAGTTGTTTGGCCGCCGGATACCTGGCAAGTACTTCGCGCAGCCGGTGTGCTGGAAACGGGTAAAACTGTTCCATTCGAACTACCGCAGCGTTATCAATGCCGGCCTTCTTGCGTGCCTCAACCAGATCGTAATACACCTTGCCGCTGCAAAGGACCACACGCTCAACCGCTTGCGCATTGCCGATAGCACGGTCGTCAATTACCGGTAGAAAGCCGCCGCTGGTGAAGTCATCAAGCGCGGACGCGGCTGCCGGCAGGCGCAACAGACTCTTCGGCGTAATCACAACCAGCGGCCGTTCCATGCCCGGGGTTACTTGTCGTCGCAGCAGATGAAAATACTGAGCCGGAGTGGTTGGATTGCAAACCGTCAGATTATTTTCAGCGCAGAGTTGCAGGAAACGCTCGAGGCGCGCGCTGGAATGTTCGGGTCCCTGTCCTTCATAGCCGTGTGGCAGGAGCAACGTGAGACGCGATGTCTGCCGCCACTTGTCTTCCGAAGCGGCGATGTACTGATCGATGATGGTCTGGGCGCCGTTTACAAAGTCTCCAAACTGGGCCTCCCACAACACCAGCGCCCCGCGCGCAATTACCGTGTAGCCGTACTCGAAACCCAACACGCCTTCCTCGGAAAGCGAACTGTCAAAGACTTCAAAACGCGCTTCCGGTTTCGCCTCGGATCGCAGCTCAGCAAGCGGTGTCCACGACTGACCGGTTTGCGTGTCATACAACACGGCGTGCCGTTGACTAAAAGTGCCACGACCGGAGTCCTGTCCACTCAAACGCACGCGACTGCCTTCGATGACGAGTGATCCAAAAGCAATCGCCTCGGCAAAGGCCCAGTCGATTGGCAATTCGCCCGCCCCCATCTTCGCGCGCCGCGCAAGTTGTCCCACCATCTTGGGATTGATATTAAAAGCTTCCGGCACCACAGCGATCTTGTTTCCGATAGTTTTGATCACGTCAGCAGCGACCGCAGTGTCAACCACGGCTGAGCCGTCGATGTCTTCGGTTATCACAATTTCAGCCGGCGCTTCTTTCTTTGGTGCGACTTGCTTTGCCCGCGCGAGCGCGTCTTCATAACGGCGGATCCGCTCAGCGATCAACTCCTGCAACTCGGCTTCGGTGATTACGCCTTCTTTGATTAGCCGCCCGGAATAGATCGTGCGGACACCAGGGTGCGCTTTCACGCGCGCGTACATCAGCGGTTGCGTGTAACTGGGTTCGTCAGTCTCATTGTGGCCGAGCTTTCTGAATCCCACCACGTCCAACACCACGTCTTTATTGAACTCCTGACGGTAATCAAGCGCCATTCGCAGCGCCCGGTAAGCGGCTTCGGGATCGTCACCGTTGATATGGAAGATCGGCAACTGAGTCATGCGGGCCACGTCAGTCGAGTAGATTGTTGAGCGTCCGGCCTCGGGCGAAGTAGTAAATCCGAT
>DATBRN010000090.1:0-14004 GCA_036560225.1 Pyrinomonadaceae bacterium
CTTTGTCGAATACAGGACCCCATACATCTCGTCCTGATGTTGGGGGTAACCTTTGCCGTTGGTTGAAAGCATTAGGTTCACTAGTTGGACTTGCCCGGCATACTTCCGGTAAGCCATCCATTGCAACCGCCTGAAACCGTCCGGCTTCTCAGGCTCAGCTTCGCGAAACTCAACACCCTTCAAGCCGTCGATCTCGAGCCACTTCACTTCATCGACTTCGCCATTCTTCTCTCGATTCTTGGCTTGATCGTAGAACGCCTTGATGCTGATATCAGTGGGGAAGCTTACGTCCATCGGCGAGACGCTTACAATCAAGTTAGCAGCTTCGGATCCGCCAGGCGAATGCCAGACAAGTTGCTTCGATTCATTAGTGACTTGCTTCCACTGCGGCGGGACTGTCCACGACATCCCCTGTGGATCCCAGGTGACTGTCTGGCCGCCTTCCAACGCTTTAGTCTGTGCCGCGTTCGGCGTCGCATGTTCGACTTCTCCGCCACTGTCACTGGAATTTGATGCAGATCGAGTTGAAGTATTGGAGTTCGACGAACGCTTTAGTTTACTGGTCAAATTGCAGAGCGAGAGCGCAAATCCGAGCACAAGCAATACTGGAATTTGTTTCATAAGGGCTACACTCACAGGAAGGGACTGGAAGAGCAGTGCGCTTCTATTCCAAAACAGGGTGCCAAGTCAATGTTTTGTGACAATGTCCGATAAACTTTAGCTTGTCGCAGCGCTAGGACAAGCTAAAAGCTTATCGGAGATCGAAACCCACAAACTGTTTGCGTTACAAAGGTCGCCTGCGCGTGGTATCCTACCGCTTCCCTCAAACCCCCTTTAAGCAACCGAGCCACGGCGCTCAATTCTTCGGAGATCTTATGAAAACCACTGTCTTGAAAGCTCCACAACTGATTGCTCTTTTAGTGATAAGCCTGCTTGGCCTTGTCGGAAGCGCCTGTCAGAGAAGCGATACTAACGCAAATGCAAATACGAATCTGTCGGCCAATGCCAACCTCTCAACCGCAAACGCGAATGCGAATGTTTCGCCCGAGCCGACGACGGTAAGCGCTGCGCGCGAGCCGGAAAAATACCGCGCCGTCCTGGTGCTTAGCGCTGAAACCGAAGGCGGACAAAAGACCATCGGCATTCCTTCATTGTCTGCTCAGGTGGCCCGCAACGGCGCTGATCGTCGTGTCTCGTTCAAGCTGCCGGATGGTTCCGATCTGATCTACCTGGAGCAGGGCGATAAGCACATAGTTGTTGTGCCTGCCCGCAAGCAATATGCGGAACTAACCCCGGAAGCAACCGGCTTTCAACTGCAGAAACTTATGACGCCCGGCCAGATAGTCTCTAATCTGGAAAAACTAAAAGGAGTGGAACGAGTTGGCGAAGAGACGATGAATGGTCGCGTTGCAGACAAGTATCGGTATGCAACCTCGACGACCACTTCAACTTCTGCGGGCGAAGTCAAGAGCGAAGCTTTCTTCTACGTTGATAAAGAGACCGGCCTGCCTCTCAGGACTCAGCTAACCTCCGAGGCGAGCGGAAGTGTTCAGGGAATAAAAGGCGTGAGGATTGTCGCGGAGATGCGTGACATCAGCACAGACGTCGATGACGCTCTGTTTCAGGTTCCTGCCGGGCTTAACAAAGTTCCACCCGAGCAAGTGCGCGCGCAGATCAATGCATTCACCAACACGGTTGCGGCTCTTGTAAAGGTTCTATTGAGCAACATGAATGCAGCGGCAACGAACACGCCAAGCCCGTCCCCGTCACCGTCGCCTACTCAATAAACTACTCACTGAGGAAACCCCCATGAGATACATACTGCTACTACTTCTTGGACTCATCGTCGGCGCCGGCGCGGCGATCTTTTTTCTGGGTGTGCCGAGTGCAAAGGCGATTCCTGGACAGAGTGTTCAAGCCCCACCCGCTGAAGGCGATCCGCCGGCGACTGTAGTAGTTTCCATCGCCGACAGTTTTTTGAACGAGATGTTGGGAACCGTTTTTCGTGATCTCGATCCGCCTACATTTAATTTATCGGATACAACGACGCCGCCGGGGTCTGCCAATGTTATGAAGACCGCCTTTCAGGGAGACTGTGCAAACAGTGTCACGCTGACGGCGGAAGGCAACAACATCAAGACGCGCGTGCAGTTTTCCGGTGGCCGGATATCGGCGCCACTTGCGTTTAGCGGCAAATACAAGGTACTGGGAAACTGTGTTCAGTTTAAGGGCTGGGCTCAAACTACAATTCAATTCTCCTTCGATCAGGCCGCTCAAACGCTCTATGGACGGGCAAATGTCGAGGGTGTAAACCTGGAACAGGTCGCGCCCTTTGTGAACAATTTCGTGACTGTATTTGTCCGCACTGCAATCGACAGCAAGGTGAATCCAATTCAGGTTTTACGCCCCCAGCAATTGCAGTTGTTGATTCCGGTGCAGGCGAGTAATGGTTCGGTGAAGGCGCAGGTGAAAGACGTGCGCTCGGAAGTGCAGAGTGGATCACTGCGCCTCCATATCACTTACGACTTTAGCGGCACGAAAGGGCAGCAACCGCCTCAGGGATAGGCTTGAAGTTCAGAGTCCAAACTTTAGTTTGCTGTCTCGGTGGGATTGACCAGCCCATTGCTACGGTGAGTCGTGGCCAAGTCAGCAAACTAAAGTTTGGACTCTGAACTGCTAGCCGCCGCCGCACCACCTTCCGCCAACGCGCGTTGCCGTTCAAAGTGGTCCACGATCTCTTGCGCAGTCTTCTTTCCTACAAACGGCGTCAATTCGGAAGCGGCGGCCGCTGCAATACGCTGAATAGAACCAAAGTGCCTCAGCAATCGCCCCTTGCGCTTCTCGCCGACGCCGGGAATCGCCGAGAGCTCAGAAGTGAAGTCGCGCAGCTCGCGACGCTTGCGATGATAACTTAACGCATAGCGATGAGTTTCATCGCGAATCATCTGGAGCAGTCGAAGGATAAGCGAATGAGGATCAAGATAGATGGGCTCGTGCTCCCGTCCCTTCATCAGCAGATAGGAAACCTGATTGTGCTTCAGTGGCGGTTTGACCACACCCACGATCGCCACAGCTTCGAGATCAAGTTCGCGCATCGCGTCAGCCGCGGCACTGAGCTGGCCTTTGCCTCCGTCAATCATGATCAAATCGGGCAGCGGCTTTCCTTCATCCAGCAGGCGGCGGTAACGCCGAAGCACTGCCTCCCGCATTGACGCCACATCATTTGCGCCCTCCACTGTCCGAATCCGAAATTTGCGATATTCCGAACGGTTCATCTTACCGTTGTCGCAGACCACCATTCCGGCGACGTTCTCCGCTCCCTGAATATGCGATATATCAAACGATTCAATGCGCGCGGGAAAATGCGGCAACTCAAGTGTCTCCTGCAATTCTTCCAGGACCAGTTTCATGTCAGGCTTCAGAATTCGGAAGCGCTGCTCAAACGCGAGCTTCGCGTTCTTCTCGCCCAGGTCGATGAGGTCCCGCTTCTCGCCCCGCTGGCTATACTCGATCTTGACGCGTCGCCCTTTACGGGCAGTCAGCGCCTTTTCCAGCAGTTCGCGATCTTCGAAATCCACCGGGACATGGATGTCCTTCGGCACGTAGTCAGTCGCGTAGTACTGCGCTAGAACATCGCCCAAAAACGACGCCGGATCGAAATCATCCTCAGGTAAGTCCTCCCAAAAGAATTCGCGCCGGCCAACGATATTTCCCTCGCGCATCGTGAAAAGTTGCAGCGCAAGACGGCGCCCCTCGCGATAATAAGCAAAGATATCGACGTCGCGATCCGGGGAGGTGGCCATCTTCTGTTGTTCGGAAAGTTTGATTACGGTCTTGTGCAAATCGCGATACTTCGCGGCCATCTCATAGCGCATCTCTGATGACGCCTGGCCCATGCGCTCCTCAAGCGTGTCTGCGAGTTCTGTGTTTCTTCCCTCGAGCAGTAGTCGCACGTCGCGCACGGCTTCCTGATACTGTTCCGGCGTACACAGTCCCTTGACGCACGGGCCAAGGCAGCGCTTGATGTGATACTCAAGACACGGACGGGGCGCTTTGCCGTCAATTTCGATGTCGCAGGTGCGAAGTTGAAAAGTTCTGTTGATTACGTCGATCGTTTTACGCGCTAGACTGGCGGGCAGAAAGGGTCCGAAGTAAAGTGCACCGTCTTTTTGAATGCGGCGCGTAATAACCGCTTTTGGAAACGGCTCGTTGATCGTCAGTTTGAGATGCGGGTACGACTTGTCGTCTTTAAGATTGACGTTGTAACGAGGCTTGTGTTTTTTGGTGAGGGTCGCTTCCAGTATTAAGGCTTCGACTTCGTTGTCGGTGACGATCACCTCGACGTCCGCGATCTGTTTCACCAGCGCGTCGGTCTTGCGATCGAAAGGACGCGCCTGGAAGTAGGAGCGCACACGGCTCCGCAGCCGTTTGGCCTTGCCGATATAGATAATTTTGCCGGCGCTGTCCTTGTAGAGGTAAACGCCGGCTGAAACTGGAATTTCCTTGAGTTTTTCGGCTAATGTCACGGTGTTTAAGATGCTAAATGATAAGCCGGTTTTGCCAAACTATTCTAAACCGTAGGGACTAGTGAAGACTAATTTGCATTTGTAGCTCGAACATGAAATTCCCCTTCACACTGCCGACTGGACGCCAGTTTGACGCTGTAGGTTTTGGTCTCAATGCGGTTGACCACCTGATTGTTGTACCGGAGTATCCCGCCTTTGACGCCAAAATTCGCTTGCTGGAACACAAACAGGCACCGGGCGGGCAAGCAGCTTCGACAATGGTTGCGTTGAAGCGGCTGGGACTCGACAGCGCATACGCAGGACGATTTGGTTCCGACACCGAAGGCCAGTTTGGTTTTCAGGCACTCAAATCAGAGGGCGTAAACATCGAATTCGCCGAAGTGGTCGACGACGCGCGTAACCAAATCGCCTTTATCATCGTTGACGCGCGCAACGGCGAGCGCACAATCATCTGGGACAGAGATGAACGACTGGGCTACTCACCCGGTGAAGTGCCGCTCGCATTGGCTGCACGAGGCCGTATCTTGCATCTCGATGCTCATGACCCTCCGGCTTGCCTGCGCATGGCCCAAGCGGCTCATGCTGAAGGCGCGATTGTGACGGCCGACATTGACAATATCTACGAAGGAATTCCTGACCTCCTGCCAGCAATCGACGTGTTGATCGGCTCGAGGCAGTTTCCCCACCGGCTGACAGGCATTGCGGATGAACGCGCGTCGCTGGTCGAATTGAAGGCGCGTTACGGCTGTGGAGTAGTTGGGATGACAAGAGGCGCGAATGGCGCAACGATTTACTGCGAAGGGCAATTCATTGAAGCCCCAGCTTACCAGGTACCAGGTGGCTGTCGCGATACGACTGGCGCAGGCGATGCGTTTCACGGCGGATTTCTTTATGGCTTTTTGACCGGAGAAGATCTCGAAACTGGCTTGCGCCTCGGGAATGCAGTGGCGGCTCTAAAATGCCGCTCGCTCGGTGCGCGCAGCGCGTTGCCGTCCGCAAGCGAGTTGAGTGAATTCCTGAAATCCGGACTAGCAACTCTTTGACGAGGGAAATTCTATGGACGCTAAGTTTCAGCCGGCGATATTGGCGATCAAGTCCGGCGACGTTGAAGGACTTAAGACTTTACTAAGCCAGGATCCTTCACTGGCGACGGCCCGTTCGTCACGAAGTCATCCCACCCTACTTCAGTGTTTGGCACTTGACGCTGTCGATGTACCGAACAAAGTAGAAATGGCGCGGGTCTTGATTGATGCCGGCTCAGAGATCAATGGGCCGCTTGTTGCATCGGCAAGCATAGGCAATGTCGAGATCGCTGCTCTCTTACTCGATTGCGGCGCGGCCATCAATGGCAATGGTAATTGGTCGCCGTTAGAAGAAGCCCTTTATTGGGGTAACCAGGGCGTCATTGACCTATTGATCAAGCGTGGCGCGACCGTGCACAACCTTCGTATCGCGTCCGGCCTGGGTCTGATCGATTTGATCGAGGGGTTCTTCAACAGTGATGGAAGCTTAAAGTCCGAGGCAGGCACGATCGAATGGCCATTTCACGAACTCGAAAAATCAAATTTGCCTACGAAGATCAAGGAGGAGTTGGTGACAAAGATTGCGCAATGGCCCAACGATCGCCAAACCATTATTGATAACGCCTTCGTCTATGCTTGCATGCATAACCACATCGACGCCGCGCGGCTGTTGCTGCAGAAAGGCGCACAAGTCAATTCGATAGCAGCGGGCTTTGATTACTCAGGAACGGGCCTGCACTACGCGGCAGTCAACGGCCATCGAAAGATGGCCGAATTTCTCATCGAACAAGGGGCGGATGCGAATATGAAAGACACGAAGGTCGGTGGAACACCGGCCGGTTGGGCTGAGTATGGTGGTCATCTGGAACTCAAGAATTATCTGGATCAGATTGCTAAGGCTCACGCTAATTAGACCGGGTAGAATGTAGCTCGCTTGGCGCCTGCAGCGCATTGCCCTCCGCAAGCGAGTTGAGTGGTTCCCTGGTTCCGCACCAGGCACCCAATGACGAAAGAAACCTCTTTGTTTACCCCATATTTCATACCGCGATTAGTCGGACGGACTTGACGTATGCGGCGACGCATTAGCACTTCATTACTATGTTTGTTGTTTCTCTCTGTGGCCATATCTGCTCAGCAGAACCTGACGCAGTATGTCGATCCTTTTATCGGCACCGGCGGACACGGCCATACATTTCCCGGAGCAACGCTGCCTTTTGGCATGGTCCAGCTCAGTCCCGACACGCGCCTCTCCGGCTGGGACAGTTGCTCCGGCTATCACTATTCTGACGAGATTATCTACGGCTTCACCCATACACATCTAAGCGGGACGGGCATCTCTGATTATGGCGACATCCTGCTGATGCCGATTGCCGGCGAGCCGTATCTGGATGCGCTCGTCGATGGCAAGACCGAGAAAGGCTACGCTTCGCCGTTCAGTCATCGGAATGAAAAGGCTTCGCCTGGTTATTACTCGGTGCTGCTTGACGACGGAGGCATTAAGGCTGAACTGACAACCACGAATCGGGTGGGCTTTCATCGCTATACCTTTCAGGAGAATAGTCGCCCCCACATCATCCTGGATCTAGTCCATCGCGATACCGTCCTGGATTCATACTTGCGCATCATTGATGCCACCCACATTGAAGGCTACCGGCGCTCTACCGGATGGGCTAAGGATCAGATTGTTTATTTCGTAGCTGAGTTTTCGCGGTCGTTCGGGTCTCAAATTGCGTTGAACGGTACGCTGAATCCTGAACTGAAACAAGCGCGAGGAAAAAGCATCAAGGCGATCTTTCGTTTTCAACAGAGCCGCGCACCCCTACTGGTAAAGGTTGCGATCTCCGCGGTTAGCATCGAAGGCGCCCGTCGCAATCTTATTGCTGAGCTGCCTGGCTGGAATTTCGAACGCGTTGTGCAACGCGCGAATGCTTCCTGGAACCACGAGCTGAATCGTATACAAGCTAGCGGAGGAAGCGTTGATCAACTACGGACTTTTTATACAGCCCTATATCACACGATGATAGCGCCGAATCTCTTCATGGATGTGGACGGGCAGTTTCGCGGTCGCGACTTGCAAACGCACACTGCCCGCGGCTTCATAAACTATTCAGTCTTCTCATTGTGGGACACCTTTCGCGCTGCCCATCCTCTCTACACAATCATCGAGCAAAAGCGCACCAGGGATTTCATCAATACGTTTCTGGCACAGTACGACTATGGCGGCCGATTGCCGGTTTGGGAGCTCGCGGGCAACGAAACCGACACTATGATCGGGTACCACTCGATCCCTGTGATTGTCGACGCCGCAATAAAGGATATATCCGGTTTTGATCGTGAGAAGGCATTCTCCGCCATGAAGCATAGTGCTCAGTTGAAGCACTTTGGATTGGGCGCCTACCTTGCTCGCGGCTATATCAGCATGGAAGACTACCGCGAGTCAGTCTCGAGAACGCTCGAGTACGCTTACGACGATTGGTGCATTGCCGAGATGGCCCGCTTACTGGGTCATGAAGACGATTACCGAACATTCATTCAGCGCGCACAGTTTTACCAGAACGTGTTTGACCCGGAAACTGGCTTTGTGCGGCCACGCAAGAATGGTGGTTGGCTTAAACCCTTCGATCCCCGCGAAGTGGATTTCAATTTCACAGAAGCCAACTCATGGCAGTACAGCTTCTTCGTGCCGCAGGATGTCTCAGGGCTGATCGAATTGCTGGGCGGGAAAGAAAAGTTCGCGCGTAAACTCGACGAGTTGTTCACCTCCGAAAGCAAGACTACCGGTCGTGAACAAGCCGATATCACCGGACTGATCGGCCAATATGCACACGGGAACGAGCCAAGCCATCACATGGCATATCTTTATGATTACGTCGGGCAACCGTGGAAGACCCAACAGCGGGTGCGCCAGATCATGGATAACTTTTATTCGACAACGCCGGCTGGCCTCATTGGCAATGAAGACTGTGGGCAGATGTCGGCCTGGTACGTACTGAGTGCCGCAGGTTTCTACCCGGTCACGCCAGGCGCACCGCTCTACGCGCTCGGCACGCCCTTGTTTTCAGAGCTCCGCTTCAATCTCGAAAACGGAAAGTCTTTTGTGATCAAAGCGCGCGGGGTTTCTCCTCAAAATATTTACATTCAAAGTGCAATGCTAAATGGCAAACCGTATCTGCACTCTTATCTGCTGCACAAAGATCTAATGAACGGCGGCGAGCTCGTTTTTCAAATGGGACCGCAGCCGAATTTTGATTGGGGCTCAAGCAACGCCGATATTCCGATGTCGCACATCTCCGCCACGAAGATCGTGCCCGTGCCTCTGATCGAAGGAGCGGCGAACACATTCAAGGATCAGCTTGAAATAAATATCAGGGCTCGCGGAGGCGACCAGCGACTTTACTTCACCACTGATGGGTCTCAACCTGACACGAGTTCACAAGTTTTTGAAAAGTCGTTTGTGATCCGCAAGACGACGGTAATTAAGTCCATATCTGTAGACAGTAGTGGTGAGAACAGCATGGCCGCGACCGCCGTTTTTCAAAAGATTCCGCACGAATGGAGCGTCCGTCTTCTCTCGCGTTACAGTTTACAGTATGCGGCCGGGGGTGATCTGGCGCTTATTGATGGTGTCAGGGGCACGCGTAACTTCAGCACCGGCGCGTGGCAGGGTTACCAGGGCCAGGACGTCGTAGCGGTCATCGATCTGGGAAAGGTCCAGCAACTTCATAAAGTCGGTGCTGGGTTTTTGCAGGACATCGGTTCTTGGATTTGGATGCCGCGGCGCGTCGAATTTGAATTCTCCACTGACGGCGAAAAGTTTACACCTGCGGCCGCAATTGCCAATGAAGTCTCCGACAAAGAATACGGCGTCATTGTTCGAGACTTTGTGCTGACCATTCCACCACAAAGCGCACGTTATGTGCGCGTCAAAGCGTTCAACTATGGACGGGTCCCGGAGTGGCATCCAGGTAAAGGCGGTGGTTCCTGGATTTTCATTGATGAGATTATTCTTGAGTAGACGCTACGAAGGAGACATCTCGTGGACAAGTTACTTCTGCCGATCCTTTTAGGAACCAATCGAAAGAAGCGAAACAGCGTGCATCCAGCCAAATGGCTGCTCGGGGAAATGGAGAAGCGGTCTGAGATTGAAACGAGGCTATTTGACGCTGCCGATTTTGCGTTGCCGCATGACGATTACGGCCAGGAGATTAAGGACCTCTTTCCCAAATGGCGCGACACGATAATTAAGGCAGACGGATTGGTGATAGTTACACCGGAGTATAACCTTTTCCCAGTCCGCGTTTTAGCGGACGGATGATAATAGCCCAGCGATTTATCGCTGGGGACGCCAAATCTGCTAGCCCAGTCCGCGAAGCGAACGAATGATAGAGATTTGACATGAGCTGCTGAGATTCAGCCGTCCGTTACACGGACTAAATTTTCTCCCTTCCTCCCCAGCAGTAAACTGCTGGGCTATTATCAGTCGTCCGCAAAGCGGACTGGTCGAACTACTTGTTGTGGCAACGTTGAAGGGCGTAGGCGCCACCCCACATCAGCCGGCATAGCCAGAGAAGTGACGAGCGGCTTTTTTAGCGCTGACAGTTCACCATCAGCCCGCTGCGGCTGCATCCTGCCGCAAGTGCTTACCAAATAATCCCAACACTCTCCGCCACGCGTCAGCTGCAGCTTCTGCGTTGTAGACCTCGGGACGAGTGTTGTTGAAAAACGCGTGGTCGGCGTCGTAACTGACAACTTCAACGGGCAAGTTGTATTTACGCGCAGCTTCGATTAGTTGATTTACTTTCTCCGGGTTGATCCAGGCGTCGCGCTTCCCGGCAATGAAAAGCGTTGGTGCCTTTAACTTTTTCAGAACTTCCTCGCCAGGAATGTCGCCGTAGAACGGCGCCGCAGCGGCAATCTCGCTTATCTCGCAAGCTGCGCGCAGCGCAAAGGTTCCTCCCATGCAGTAGCCGGTGATGCCGATCTTTTGCACGTTGTAGGTGCGCTTCGCTTCGCCAATGGCTTGCCGAATAGTGTCCACTCCGTCTTCAATTGCCAGGCCCTGCATTAGTTTGGAGGCTTCTTCCGTGTTTTTTGCAAGTTTGCCCCGAAATAAATCCGGAGCGATGCAAAGATATCCTTCTTTCGCATAGCGCCCGGCAATATCGCGAATGTGATCGTTGATCCCCCACCATTCCTGGATGAGTACGACAGCCGCTTTTGTGTCCTTGTCCGGACGGGCAACATGCGCCGTTGTAGCGCCATTCGCAGTATTCAAATTCAGTGATTCAGTTTTCATGACAAGTCTCCCAAGGTAGGACTCTAAACTAAGGTTTTGAGCGAGGATTATAGTTCAAACTAGAGGCACGCTGTAGCAATCCGCGCCAATATCTTCCTCGCAGAGCCAGATTCAACTCCTTGGAGTGCGGCGGCCCGGCGCCGCTTTGGCCATCGGCGGCTCAAGGTCGACTATCACCGCTGTCTCGATGTCGAGTCAGGATGTTTTGTCCCCCAATCGTTGCGGCAACTCACGAGGGGCCAAAGCGGCCCCGGGCCGCCGCACTCCAAGGAGAGGCGCTGCGCCTACATTTTCTTTCAAGCAAGTGATATAAGAACTCTCGCGCTGCAAGATATCTACCGCGGTTGTCAGTTCAAGAACATATGAAAGCCTTTGCATGTCTTTTGGTAGCGATCTACGCACTCCTGCTGTTGCCAACCACGGCGAAGATTCCAACAGCGGATCTCGTTTTCAAAAATGGCAACATCTACACGGCCAACGATGCCCGGCCAAAAGCTGAAGCAGTCGCCATTAAAGGTGATCACATTATCTTCGTCGGATCTAATCGCGAAGTGCAGAAATACTTTGGTCGGAATACCCGGGTTATAGATCTCAATGGAAAGACGATGTTGCCGGGACTGACTGATGCGCATCACCACCTCTCCGGGGTTGGCTTTCGTGAGATGACTCTCAACCTGGAAGGCATCACCAGCCTCGCAGACTTTCTAGCTAAAGTTAAAGAGCGTGTGGCACAGAAAAAACCCGGCGAATGGGTCACCGGGCGCGGCTGGATCGAAACCTTCTGGACTCCTCCGGTTTTCCCGACGCGCTGGGACCTCGACAAAGTTGCGCCAGACAATCCAGTGATTCTCACGCGGGCGGATGGCCACGGCACAGTTGTCAACAGCGCCGCTTTGAAGATCGCCGGCATCGACAAAAACACTCCCAGCCCTTTCGGTGGCGAAATCTCAAAAGATAAACAGAGTGGCGAGCCAAACGGAATGTTGCTCGACGCCGCCCAGGGTCTCGTACGCAGCCATCTACCGCCAACTTCAATCGCCGAGGCGGAGCAGGCAATCGTGTTGGGTGTGAAACGCGAT
Source organism: Pyrinomonadaceae bacterium (assembly GCA_036560225.1). GTDB lineage: Bacteria > Acidobacteriota > Blastocatellia > Pyrinomonadales > Pyrinomonadaceae > PSRF01. Next base: position 11,924 of record DATBRN010000090.1, read on the forward strand.
GTCGAACTCGGTTGGACTCAGGTACAAGATCCGGGTGGCACCTTTGCCGAGGTCGAGCTGTTCAAAAAACTCCACGCGGAGGGAAAGATTAAGCTGCGTATCTACAAGGCACTCTCCGCGCCAGGTAAAGAGGCCGAACAACTTTTTCGCGAAGGTCCAATCATCGGCGCTGACGATCATCATCTGACCGTGCGCACGCTTAAGTTATACGCTGATGGATCACTTGGGTCCCGTAGCGCTGCGTTACTTCAGCCTTATTCCGACGCGCCAGAGACTTCCGGCTTCTTAACAATCAAAGAAGAAACATTGCAGCCCTTGCTCCGGGAGGCTCTGCGGAAGGGGATTCAAATCCAAACGCACGCCATCGGCGACCGCGGCAATCGTTTCATTCTTGATCAGTATGAGAAAGCCATGAATGCAGTGCCAAAGGCGGAATGGAAAATCAAAGCTCCGCGCTGGCGTGTCGAGCATTCTCAAATCGTAAACCCGGTGGACATACCCCGTTTTGCGAGGCTTGGCGTGATTCCTTCAATGCAGCCCTCGCACGCGATCGGCGATTTACATTTCGCGCCAAGCCGGCTCGGCATCGACCGGCTCACCGGCGCCTACGCCTGGCAGAGCTTCATTAAAGCAGGATCGATTGTCCCAGGTGGTTCCGATGCGCCAGTCGAGCGTGGTGAGCCGATGATCGAGTTCTACGCAGCGGTAGCGCGGAAGGACATGAAAGGCTTCTCGGGCGAAGGCTGGCACCCGGAAGAAGCTGTCTCACGAGTACAGGCGTTACGGATGTTTACAATCTGGCCCGCTTACGCTGCCTTTGAAGAAGAGTTGCGAGGTTCGATTGAAGCCGGCAAGCTTGCTGACTTCACTATACTCTCCGCCGACATCATGAAGATTCCGGAAGCTGAAATCTTGAAGACGCGGTGCTTGATGACGGTTATTGGCGGCGAAGTTGTTTACGAAGCCCGCGATTGATTGCTTACTTACGACGCCTACGACGAAAGAGAATCCCATATGACGAAGTTATTAGCATCACGGTTACACAATCTCCAGCGACGCAGCTTTCTTTCACTCGCAGGCAAAGGCTTGGGCTTGGCCACTCTCTCTTCCGCGACACTTGCGTCGCTGCTGAAAGAGATTAGTGCGGCAACCAAAAGTGTAGCGCATCTTACGACCGACCAGGTCGTCATGGATGAAGATTACTGGGCCGTTATTCAGAATTCCTTTTCGGTAACTCGAGGCATCATCAATCTCAATAATGGCGGTGTTTCGCCCAGCCCACGCATCGTTACCGAAGCGCTGGTGCGCTACATCTGGCAACAGGAAGACGCCACCGCCTACACAATGTGGCAGCTACTCGAGCCGCAGTCGGAAACGATCCGTACCGGTCTGGCGGAGATGTTTGGCTGCGATCGTGAAGAGATTGCGATCACGCGCAACGCCTCCGAGTCACTTGAAATCTTGCTGATGGGAATGGATTTCAAATCTGGCGATGAGATTCTTACTACCACGCAGGATTACCCTCGGATGCTGACAACCCTGCGCCAGCGCGAGAAGCGCGAAGGTCTTTCACTGAAGTTGATTAAGATACCGATTCCGCCAAAAGACCTGAACGAGATAACTGCCGCCTTTGAAAAAGGAGTAACTGCCCGAACGCGGCTTATTCTTATGGCCCACCAGATAAACATCACTGGCCAGATTACGCCGGTGAAGGCTGTCTGCGACATGGCTCGAGCAAAAGGGATCGAAACGATTGTTGACGGTGCACATTCTTTTGCTCAGTTTGATTTCAAGCAAAAGGATCTGGGCTGTGACTACTTCGGCACAAGCCTGCATAAATGGCTGTATGCGCCGAAAGGCACAGGGTTGCTCTATGTGAAGCGATCGAGGATAGATAAGATTTGGCCATTGATGGCCGCAGAGTCAAAACAAGCGAGCGACATTCGGAAGTTTGAAGAGATTGGCACGCACTCAGCCGCTCCCAAGCTTGCCATTGGTGAAGCGTTGCTATTTCATAACGGCATTGGCGGTAAACGCAAAGAGGCGCGACTTAGATACCTCTCGCGCTACTGGATGAACCG
>DATBRN010000091.1:0-9476 GCA_036560225.1 Pyrinomonadaceae bacterium
ATCGGTGGTTACTTTTTGCGGCGCCGGTTGGTTGTTGGACCGCTGGCTCGGAACGAAGCCCTGGCTGTTGGTTATCGGAATTGTGATTGGTGCGGCGGCGGGCTTTTATGAATTCGTCCGATTGACCTCAAAGCTTTCCTAGGCGATTCAACCCGCGGGTTGAGTCTCTGGCGCCGACCCTTGCGTGACGATGGATTTTCTTGTGCAAAGCCGCCCTCCAGCTCAACGGGAAAAAAGCCTAACTCGCGAAGCCTTAACTTGTAAAACTTCTCACCGAATTCTTCGCCATCGAGCCGCTCAAAACATCTCCAACTAAAAGGGCAATCAAGACAGTTTTTCCTCCAGCGCATCGCCTCGACAATGGGACGATTTCCTGTGTAGAATCACCCGCTTTGCTGATTGAAGAGGTTTAAACTCACGAACTACTCACATTTCCCCTAAGGAGGAAACTATGCCATTAGTTGTACCAAGCCTCATAATTCGTGGACGGCCCGCTTGGATTGCGGGCATGATCCTTGGCGTTATCCTGCTCATCGTAGGACTTGTTATTGGTCAAACAATACTGACCATCGCAGGCGGAGCTTTTCTAGGACTGAGCCTCATCTTTTTGATTTTTTCGCTCGTGACCCATGGACAGACTGACTAGCGATTGATTCATGTCGGCAGTCGCTTCGCGACGGAGGGTCACACGTTTGTTTACTGAGAAAGCGACTGCCGATTCAAGCATCGCCAGCTTTGCAAGTGGAAATTCAGGATTACCGCGCGGCAGACGGATTAACGACTGATTTACGATTGCGTCGTTGTTCCCGCCCGAGTGTCGCCTTGCTCGCCCCCTGAGTTACGAGGTGTAATGTAGCAATGGTAGAGGTATGTCTGTAGTTAGCAACCGCGGTATTGAGGGTCGAATTTTTCGAACCATGGCTTTTGCCGTGACGGTTGCGGTGGTTATCAGTCTGCCCTTCGGCCACTGGCGTATAACCAGCGGGCTGTTAGTGGGCGGTCTGCTTTCGCTGCTTAACCATCATTGGCTAAATAGTTCTACCGCGGCCGCATTCAGCGTCATTGCACATGGAGCGAAGCCCCAGCTCAAACTTACGGGATACATTCTCAGGTATTTGGTGATCACGAGCGTCGTCCTGCTCGCCTACAAATTCAATCTCGTTTCACTTACAGCAACCATCGCCGGATTATGTAGCTTTGTTGTTGCTTTGTTTGTAGAAGCTTTTCGAGAATTCTATTTCGCGATTGTTCACCGAGAGGAAACTAGTTGATGTTCTGGTTACAGGAAGCTGCCGAAAAGGGCGCGGAACACGCCGAAGAAGCCGAGCAGGCTCCAATCATCGTGCAACTTGTTAATCACTACTTTGGGGAGTGGGCTTACAGGTTTGAGATGAATTATACCCACCCGCTCTGGATAAAATTCTTTGCCAAGTTCAATACGACGCCAGAAGCGGTGTTTGGTCCCTACACGCCGGAGAATGCAATCCCCTGGTACACCGTGATGTTTGTGATTGCCTGCATTCTTAGCGTAGTGATCATTTGGATTCTAAAAGGGCAGCTCTCCGAAGAAGAGCCCGGCTACGGTCAACAAACCCTCGAGGTTGGTGTGCTCGCCGTTCGCGAGATGCTGGAAGACATAATCGGACCGCACGGATTGCAATACTTTCCAGTGGTTATGACTTTTGCGGTGCTGATACTCGTTTCGAACCTGATGGGACTGTTTCCACTGTTCATGTCTCCTACTGCCGCAACTAGCGTCACCTTCGCGTTGGGTCTTTCCTCGTTTCTCTACTACAACTGGATCGGCATAAAAGAGAATGGGATCTTGGGTCACCTGAAACATCTGGCAGGGCCGGTTTGGTGGATCGCCTGGCTGATATTTCCCATTGAATTGATCAGTAACTTTATCCGTCCGTTTTCGCTTGGCATACGTCTCTTCGGCAATCTGTTTGCCGATGAAAAGGTGGTACACACGGTTTCCGAGCTTGCCCCACCCTGGACGTGGATCGCCCCACTGCTCCTGATGCCCTTGAGCATCTTTGTGGCATTTATTCAGACCTTCGTTTTTATTCTTTTATCGCAACTTTACTTGAGCGAAGTCTCGCATGCGTCTCATGAGGAACATGCGGAGGGTGCCGAACATTCTGGTCCAGCCGAACACGGTCATGCCTCGGGGGAAGAAGCCGTGCTGGCCACTTCTTGATTTATAGAAACGCGGGTCGAGCGATGCAGGCAGCTGCGCCTGTGTACGTTGGCAAGCTGGAATGAGTTAGGATGCAATTTACCAAGAGCGGAAGCATAACTGGCGACTAATAATCAGTTATAGGTCTGTCTCGCAGGAGCGCCGTTGTAAGAGGGGCGGTGGATACCGGAGCAGGCGAAATCATAAAAGCCGGTGGCTGTGCTTTGCCTTGTAGGTAGCGTCCATTTCTGAGGTTAAGGCCTCAGCAGGAGAAACTGAATGAGAAAACTGAATATGCTTTTCATGGTTGTTGTGGGCATACTGATGAGTGCGATGACAGTTTTCGCACAAGCCGGACAACCCGTTGAGCCTGCAGTGAACTATAAAGGTTACGTTGCAATTGCTGCAGGAATCGGATTCGCTATCGCGGTGTTCGGTGGAGCGCTTGGTCAATCGCGCATCGGCGCTGCTGCCTGTGAAGGCGCTGCGCGTAATCCCGGTGCAGCACCCAAAATTCAGGTGATGATGATTTTGGGTCTGGCACTGATCGAATCGCTCGTTCTCTTCGCGTTGCTGGTGGTTTTCGCAGTAGTCGCCAGAGTCTGACTTAGGACACAGATCATCTGTCAAAAAATGAATGCGAGCGTGGCTGTGGCAGCTGCGCTCGCATCTTTTTTGTTGTAAAGCAAACTGTTAGTTTGCCGCGACGTCGCGGGCATTCAACCTTCCTCGGAATTTAGCTGAGAGTTTTGCAAATGATGAATCACTCCACTTTGGTTCTTCCTCGAGCGGGGAGAGTCAACATCAGTACCGGAAGCGGACCGGGGTCCCCGGCGCGGCAGCCGCGCTGGGGTGGTGGTAGCGACCGCCGAAGACTCAAGGTGGGTTATCTGATGCAAAGTACCCCTGTACATCACCTCTTTGCTGCCATCCAAACCTCTGTGATACGCTCTTTGTATTCTCCCCGAAGAAAAAGCCGTTTACTGAACTTGGTTGGCGAGGACGTTCCAATTCGATGAAAGCTTGTCCGAAGTGCGGAACCGAATATCCTGACACCACCACGCTTTGTCCCGCGGATGGCGTCGCTCTCGAGAAGACGGATGATTCCTTACTTGGACAAACCCTGGCAGCAAAATATCGCATCGAAGAACGCCTTAGTACCGGGGGCATGGGAACAGTTTACCGCGGTACGCACGTCTTGATGGACAAGACGGTGGCCATCAAAGTGTTGCGTCCCTCACTGGCGGCCGACGAAAAGATCGTGGCGCGTTTTTCCAGAGAAGCGCGGGCAGCCTCCCGGATTTCTCATCCACACGCATTGAGCGTTACAGATTTCGGCGAGGCCGAAAATGGCGTCGTGTTTCTGGTAATGGAATACCTCAAGGGCCGCACGCTTAAGGAAATTATTCGTCAGGAAGGACCGATGCCGCTGCCCAGAGCAGTCGAGCTTCTGCGGCAGGTAGGTGGCGCACTCGACGCCGCTCACGCGGAAGGTGTCGTACATCGCGATCTCAAGAGCGACAACATAATGTTGCTCAGCAGTTCAGGGACTGACTATGCGAAAGTGCTGGATTTCGGCATCGCGAAAATCCAGGAGCCGGAAGGCGAGTATAACCCCGGCCTGACTGCGCCCGACCTCGTTATCGGCACTCCGCAATACATGTCTCCGGAGCAATGCTCGCAGTCTCCGGATATTGACGCGCGTTCTGACATCTATTCGCTAGGTGTAATCCTCTATGAAATCCTGGTGGGACATGTCCCGTTCGTAGGTGGCTCGCCAACTGTGATCATGCTCAAGCACTTACAGGAACCGGCGCCTTCGGTGTTGGATGAACGAGATGATATTCCGGTAGCGGTTGGACGCGTAGTCACGCGTGCGCTCGAGAAGCGGCCTCAAGATCGTTACCAGACGGTAAATGAGCTAGTAGAGGACTTTACGATTGCGGCAGGAATGGAGCCCGCCAGTGTCTCATCATCCGGGACCAGCAGGCGGGTAGAGCCTCCAACGGCGCCTCAGTTGACCTATGACGCAGATGAAGAGACTTTGGTGCGACGCAGGATCACCCAGCCAATGGAGCCGATTTCGCCGCTGCCGGAACCCCCATCTTTTGTGACGCAACAAGCCTCACCAATACCGCCTCCGGCTGCGGCTCCGGGCTTCAATCCCTGGAAAGTTTTGATTCCTTCGGCTATTGGATTGCTAGTTATCTTTGGGGTCATTTATGCGTTGACACGGAACTCGCAATCAACGAATGCCACCACACCGGGTTCCCTGGCTTCCGATCCGAATAGCAGTCCGGTGGAACCTGCGAAACCACCGACAGGCGCGTCTGAAGCTGGAATTCCAGTCGGTGGTACTACGAGTCACCCGGCGAATACGAACACAGCCTCGCCAGAGCCCAGCGAGAGTCCGGTCGATATCGGCGTCGTAAACCTAAACGCCAACGACAACGCGAACGACAACTCAAACAAAAAGCCTTCGAACCCGCCACTGCCTTCACCGACTCGTTCGGTCGAAGTTGTACAGCCGCAACCGTCACCGGCCGCGACAAAGCCACTACCCAAGCCCACCGGTTCGCCACCAGACACGCCACTAGAGACGCCACCAGGTTTGTAATAAGCGTTCTCAGAACCGGCATGCTGATTGCTTTTCAGCATGAGTTTCAGCCCACAAGCGGGGGCAACAGCCCGCGTTCTTTACCAACGATGTCAAATGAAATGAAAAATGATATATGGAAAATCAATTGGACCAGGAAATTTTCCATTCGTCATTTTTCATTTCTCATTTGACATTGTTGGTTGGGGAAGGCGGGCTTGCCCCCGCTCCGATCGCTTATGTCGTCGGTTCCGATGAACAATGGTGTGTACGATATCGAGCAGGCGCTCTTCATCGTCAATGGAGATCTGAATTTCGAGGACGTAGCAGGGAAGTTCCAGGTTAAGAGTTGCAAGCTTGATCGCGTCTTTTGCCGTGGTTATCAGACCTCGCGCTCCGCAGGACTTTGCTTCCTTGACGAGTGCATCCAGTTCTAATTGATCGTAGTTGTGGTGGTCAGCGAACGCGCGAGTGAAGGCCGGGATAAGTCCTTCACCACGCAGATGATTGAAGAACGACTCCGGATTTCCCAAGCCACAGAAAGCTCCTAATTTCTTGGATCGGAGGCTTTCCGGGTTCGCAATCTCACCGTCGAGTTTGCGTATTCTCGACGTTGTCATACGCGATAAGAAAATCGGAGTCGCGCCTCCAGCCAAACGCATCACCGCCGCCTTGGTCGAAGGTAAATCCTCGACCTGATCCGTCCTCGTCATCACTACACAATCAGCACGTGATAAACCGTCGCGCGGTTCGCGCAAACGTCCATAGGGCAACAAGCTACCTCCGCCCCAGGGATTTGTGGCATCGATCGTGACGATGTTCAAATCACGCGCCAGGCGGAGATGCTGAAAGCCGTCGTCGAGCACAAAGTATTCGGTATTGAAGTTCTTAAGGGCCCACTCACCAGCCGCTACTCGATCGGGATTAGCGACGACAGCAGCGATTCCGAGTAGATTCCTGGCGAGCAGAAAAGGTTCATCCCCAGCTTCGTGTGCTCCTGCCAGAAGCTCGACCCCGTTTGAAACGACCACCTGATTTTTTGGATTGTGTCTACCATAACCTCGCGTTAATACGCACAATCGTTTTGCTTCACGTGAGTTTTCCGCCAGGCGTGCGCTCGCTATTGCGCGGCAGAGCCACTCTACCAGCGGAGTCTTTCCAGTCCCGCCGGTGGTCAGGTTGCCCACGCTGATGACGGTCGCGTCTAGCTTTGAAACTGGAAACCAGCCCCGCCGGTAAGCTGCCAGGCGCGTCCGCGTAACCGCACTGTAAATTGCGTTGAGAGGTAATAGGACCACTGAGGGCTTCATGCGATGGGCGCCCTGTTAGCGCTTAGTGAACCGGCCCGCTCGTCACCGACGCTTGCAGGATTGGAAAGGATTGGGCTCAGCGATTCGAGTGTCCGCTCGGTGGCGCCGCGATTTTCGTTGACCAGGCTTTGTGCCAGTTCGCCAAGTTTGCGACGCCTTGCCGGGTCAGCAAGCAAATCCGAGATCAGATGTGTAAGTTCCACGATTGCTGCCGAATCTGACATTGGTCTTAGCTGAATTATCGCTCCGGCTTCTACAAACGTTTCCACGATTGATTCAAAATTGTGGGTGTGTGGACCCGTAATCACAGATGCGCCCACCGCGGCTGGCTCCAGAATGTTATGCCCACCTGTCTTGGCAATACTTCCGCCGACGAAGACAACCGACGCCAATGGATAGACCGAGTGTAGTTCGCCGATGCTGTCAAGCAGAACAACTTCAGCATGGCCATCACTCGGATCTGCGGGTGCGGTTCGGCGGACCCAGCGCAACCCCGAATTGTTGAGCAGATCAGCAACTTCCGCAAACCGCTCTGGGTGGCGGGGTGCGATGAGCAAACGCGGCTTTGACCGAGTCTGGAACATGATCTGCCTGAAACTGTTTAGGATGATGACTTCTTCCGAAGCATGAGTACTCGCGGCGAGAATCAGATCAGAATCGGTGTCTAATTGAAACCGCTCACGAAACTCCTTCGTCAACGGGTCGGTTAACGGCGCCGAGCCGGCATCAAACTTCAGATTGCCGGAAACCAGGGTTCTACTCGGGTCCATCCCAAGCTGGCACAGGCGTCCAGCATCAGCTTCAGTTTGCATTATCGCCAGGCGTACCGAGCTAAGCACCTGTCTCATGAAGCCTCTAATCACGCGGTAACGGCTGTACGACTGTTCCGAGAGACGACCGTTAACTATGGCGACGGGGATACTCCGCTCTTTGCATTCTCGCAAGAAACCGGGCCACATTTCTGTTTCCATTATCAGAACAGACTTCGGCCTAATGGCGTTCAGCGTTCGGCGGACAACCCAGCGCCAATCAAAAGGGAAGTAGAAGACCTTCGCCGCATCGCGCTTGAAGACCTCCCGCGCCAGGTTTTGCCCTGTCAGGGTAATCGTAGAGATTGCGATCAGGTGATCGGGAAATTTTTCTCGTATGCGTTTCACTAAAGGGCGTGCGGCTTGTACCTCGCCAACCGAAACGCAGTGAATCCAAACAACCGGCCGACCTTCAGTTGTTAGGGGTGAAACTAAGCCCAGGCGCTCGCGAAAGCCCGCTACGTATTTGCCATGACGAAAGGCGTCGATAAGGAAACGGGGAAGGAGTATTAGAAAGCCGAGACCCAGGAGAAGGCTGTAAAGGAAGTACATAGATAGGACAGGAACTCACACAAACTGATCTCAGATCTCAGATTTGAGATCTCAGATTGGCAAACTGATCTCAGATCTCAGATTTGAAATCTCAAATGGGCACAGCAGCTTGTTTGTCCAAATCGGGCCGTTTACTTGGCGCGTTCAATGTAGCGCCCTTCGGTGGGGTCGACGCGAATGCGGTCTCCTTCGTTTACGAACGGCGGAACGGTTACGGTAACCCCATTCTCGAGTACAGCCGGCTTGTTTACGTTGGAAACCGTGGCGCCTTTCATGGTGGGTTCGGTTCGCGTGACCGTTAATTCCAGCGACGGAGGCAGCTCAATGCCTATTGGAGAGCCTTCGTAGAATTCCGCCTGAATCTTGAGGCCAGGAGTTAGCCACTGCGCAGCGTCGCCCAGTTCCTCGCCGCTCAGCGCTACCTGCTCATAGTTTTCCGTGTTCATGAAGTGATGGTGCGATCCATCGGAATACATGAATTCCATCTCGTGTTGCTCGAGCGTGGCGCGCTCCACCGTGTCAGCCGAACGGAAGCGATGCTCAAAAGATGAACCAGTCTTAATGTTCCTAAGCTTAGTCTGCACCATCGCGCGCAGATTGCCTGGCGTGTGATGGCGAAATTCCATGACTCGGCAGGGCTCGCCCTCGAAAAGTATCATCATTCCGCGCCGAATTTGAGTTGCTGGGATAGCCATAAATCTGTTTCAGTCTCCGTCTAAATTGAATTGGTTTGTCACTGCGACCTTCGTATTTTACTACCGAATACTTGTTCGGATAAGCATCTGGCTTGGTTTTGAAACGGGTAGTCTAGCGAGGGCCGGAGGGCTTTGTCCAGCAAGGCTCACTTGCGGTACTGATGTGGAGCGAGTCTCGCCATGGACTTCTTCCACCGCAAGGCATCGCGAATCAGACTCGGAAGGCAAACTGCATCAGTACCTCACTTGCGAGAAGTTTGTAGAAGCGGCACTCCGTGGCCGCCCCTTCGAGACGGGCCACTGATTTGCGCGAACATGGGACACTCAACGAAGGGGCGGCCACGGAGTGCCGCCTCTACAAATAACTCGAGGCACTCACAAAGCGTTCGGCGAGTCTTTTCTGCGGATGAGTCAATGAAGCGGGTCAATATGGACCGCGAGACGGTTTGTCTGAGCCGGAAATTCGGAATCTTTGTGGTGGCATTGCTATTGCACTTCTGCTCGTCATGATGATTTTCGGCTTGCTGGTGGAGGGCGCAGTAGGCGCGGTGCCACTGATAGCTATCGCATACCTATTGTCGCGCTTCACTCGGGACATCCTCGGACGCTCTCTATTGGTTGGATCCTTATTCATAGCAGCCGCAGCGTACTTCGGATTTGCAGCGTGGGCAGGTGCGGCTGGTGTTTGGATCTTGATCGAGCTGCTACAAGTGTTGGCTTTCGGCGCTGCGGCGTTGCTCGGGCTGCGCGGCTCGCCTTATTGGATTGCCGCAGGCTGGGCGTTGCATCCGCTCTGGGACATCGGGGTTCACTATGTAGGACCGGGAAACTCGTTTACTCCCATGGCCTATCCGATCTTATGCGGCGCTTTTGATTTGGTAGTTGTCGCCTACGTCGCACTCGCCTATGGAATCGTTGGAAGCCGCAGGCTCAAACTCCGTGAGGTCGTTCCTGAGGAGCTAGCGACGTAACTCGTTCCATAAATATGGATCGGTTCTACCGTTTTATGGCCGGACCAAATCAAACCGATAACATTTCAGTTACAAAGAACTAATCCAGTTACAAAGCACTAAAAGGCGGCGTCACCGGAATTTCAACTCCGGATCAGCCGCCCTTTTTGAGGAGCCCACCTACCTCGATTGTGTAAACGTCTTAATGATAGAAAGGTTCCAACAATCCACACGACTATTTAAGCGGCGCGGGCCCGGGGAACTCGACGCTGCCGGGCAACTCGCTCAAGCCAGTGCTGGGCATCTTCATACCTGGCAAAGCGGCGTTCATCGAGCCGGAATGCTGCGGTATGGTAATAGCGACGTCCATTGATCATCCGTG
>DATBRN010000092.1:0-6487 GCA_036560225.1 Pyrinomonadaceae bacterium
GTCTGCTTTGAAGATCTTGCGCAGGACTTCCAGCATCGCCCGTACATCGACAGAAATTGAACGATTTATCGACTCATCGTATTCAAAGTTGCCGACGAGTGACTGGATGTTACCGTCGAAGATCAAACCAACCAGTTCGCGGTTCTTGTTGATGGTCGGCGAGCCGCTGTTGCCGCCGATGATGTCGTTAGTCGAAACGAAATTGAACGGCGTCCTCGGATTAAGCGCTGCGCGTCTACTCATCCAACGCGGCGGCAGGTTATACGGGAACGCGTGATGAAACTGGTTCGAACGGGCATAGAGACCACCCAACGTCGTGAAAGGTGGAACCCATTTGCCGTTTTCCCGGTATCCCTTAACTGCTCCATAGGAGAGGCGCAGCGTGAAGGTCGCGTCGGGATAAAGCTTTGTTCCCTGCTCTTCAAAAAGCGCGTGTGCGATCTTCGCATAGTTTGTGCGCTCAACTGCGACGACTTCCTCGTCGTAACGCTTGCGCACGGCGCGAGCCTCTTTGTCGATATCCTTAGCCAGATCAATCATCGGGTCGTCCCCGCTATTGATCATTCTGATTCCAGCGGCGGCGACTTGTCTGCGATAGTCGACATTTTTGAGTTTGGTTCCGTCGATCAACTCGGCGGCGCGCGCTTCCGGGGTCTTACCCTTGAGCACTTTCTTTACCAGTGGATGATTGGCGCCATACTCGCTTTGCATGAAAGCCAGCGAATTGGCAAGCTTCATCTTTTCATAGTCGTCATAGATAGGCGCGGTTGAGTAAAGATTCGCTTCGAGCGCTGCCCGACGCGCATTCATAAACTCGGGCAGCCGCTGGGCATCAGGCTTCTGGTCTTCGTCGGCCAATCGCACCAGCGTGCGCGCATAACCAAATAGTACTGAGTTGAAACCAGCCGGAAGTATTGGTGTTGTAACAGTGGGATCGAGGAAGCGACGGTCTCGCTCATAGCTCGCAAGATCCTTTCGTCCCTTGGCAATAGCTTCCCAGGCACCACCGTATTCCTGTTTCTTTGTGGCGTCGGCCGCAATTGAGTTTCTCAAAGCCTGTTCGGCCAGCCGTTTCTGGGCCATCAATTTCGGATCCTTAAGCCCGGCGACCTGCCCTTTGTAAACCTTGATGGAGTTCTCGATCGAGTTCAGCTCGTTTTGCGCGCGGCGCGTTTGCTCCTCGCCCTGCGCCATGTATTGCTTGAGTGCGGTGCGACGCGACTCCAACATGCGGAGTACCAGCGGAATGCTGACATCGCGCAACGACTCGAGATTAGCGACCGTGTTTAGCCGCTGGGTCGTACCCGGATGCCCGGTGACAAAAACCAGTTCACCATCTTTCGCCCCAGTTTTTGACCACTTGAAATAGTTCTCACTCTTCACTGGCTGGTCGTTTTCATAAACGCGAACCAGGGCCATGTCGATGTTGAAGCGCGGAAAGTTGAAGTTATCCGGGTCGCCGCCGAAAAAAGCAGCTTGAAACTCCGGAACGAAGACGAGCCGGACATCGGTGTATTTTTTGTAGCGATAGAGATTGTACAAGCCCCCTTGATAGAGCGTGACAACGTCGCTGCGCAGGCCCGTTGCCGCGCTAGACTCGGTTTCAATAGCGGTGATTTGGGCACGCCTGGCTGCATTAGCTTCTGCGGCCGACATCCCATCCTTAACGCCACCGTTAACACTAGCGGTCACGTCTTCGATGCTGATGAGTTGATTCAGCTCGAGTCCTTCGGCTTTCATTTCCTCGGCTTGAGTCCGAGCCACAAAACCTTCCTTAGCATAATCCTTAGTCGCGGTGCTCAGTTCGCCCACAATGTCTTCGACAATGTGGTAATTTGTGAGTACCAGACCGTTGGGCGATACAAATGAACCCGAGCCGCCATTGTTGAAACGCACTGACGCCAGTTGAACTTTTTGTAGCCAGTCGTCGGTAACTTCAAACCCATATTTTCGTTTGATGTCTTCTCTGGGTACGTTGTTGAAAGTCCACATTCCCTCGTCGAGTGCGGCGACAGGAATTGTTTGAAAGGTAAGGAGCGCCAGTATCAGCGCACACAGAAGCATTCTTGATCTCATCGATTGACCTCGCGAAAAATGTTTGCGGGAGAACTCTTAAGAGCTGTTGCTGACCAAAGGGATGCTTGAATTAGTAGCGTTAGGACCAGGGAATGTCAAGTTGGGCTGGGCGCTGGGTTGGAATTATAGATCGGCTTTACAGAACCGAGCGCGGTAGCGCCGGATGCCACGCTCAACGTCCGCACGCGCCAACACAAGCGTCATTTGTAGAACAACGATACAGAACCGAGCGCGGTAGCGCCGGATGCTACACTTTAACCCGCAATAAGCGGTATTGCGTCAGCTTTTTCCAAGGTAGACTCTAGCATCCGGCGCTACCGCGCTCGGTTCTGCAAGTTGCTGACTACTCCTTGAGCCTTCTTTTTCTGGAGTTTTACATTAGTGGGCCCTTTGCGCTTCATCTATTAAGTGAATTAGCTTCCAAGATGACTAGATCCAAGAAGAAATGGTCGACGCGATCCAGGCCCTCCCCGTTCGCCAGGAACCTGTTCGCGGAGTGGGAAAGACTTGAACTACCGAAGTCCGACGCGCAGATTGTTGTTGCTGTTTCCGGCGGTGCGGACTCCACTGCGCTCTTGCTTGGACTCGATGAGTTGATCAAGAAAGACCGGCTACAACTGAGACTCACGGTGGCCCACCTCGATCATGGGCTTCGGGACGACAGTTCAGAAGACGCCGGGTGGGTTTCGCAGCTTGCGCAGGAACTTGGCCACGATTCGGTAGTGGGCCGACGTAATCTAAGACTGAGGACGACTACGAGAACAAAGGTGAATAAGCCCAGGGAGAATCTCGAGCAGGCAGCGCGGAAGGCGCGCTATGCATTCCTGGAGAAAGCGGCCAACAAGCGAAACTCGAGCTTTGTGCTGACCGCACACACCCTGGACGATCAGGCGGAGACAATTCTGATGCGGCTGCTGCGTGGAAGTGCCGCCGAAGGGCTAAGGGGCGCACCCGTGATCAGGCAACTTGCCCAGGGCTCACAAGTTAAGCTGGTTCGTCCCTTGCTTTCCTGGGCCCGACGCAGCGACACGGAGGACTATTGCCGGCACCGGAAAGCAGATTTTCGAGTTGATTCGATGAACGACGATGAAAAGCTCTCGCGCGTTAGGGTTCGAAGACAGCTACTACCCCTAATGAAATCGTTCAATAATCGCGTCGTGGAAACGCTTAGCCGGACCGCCAGTCTGTTGAATGAGGACGCAGTCGCCCTGTCGGCCGAAGCCACACGGTTACTCGATTTAGCCACAAATCATCCCCAGAAGAAGAATGAAACCAGTTCGCCATCTTTGAGCGTAGATGTTCTATTACAATCACCGGCGGCGGTGCGGCGCCGTGCTTTGCGGGAATGGATCTTGCGGTCGCGAGGGGATCTCAAGCGCGTCGAAATGGTTCACCTGATTGCTGTTGAGAAGTTGCTGGAGGGTGAGCGCGGCGGCCGCGTGGTGGAGTTACCCGGCGGTATGAACGTCATAAGAAGACGTGGAATGCTGGAGTTGTCTCGCAAAAAGGGGTTGAAAAAGGCCCCGGCGACCTCTAGAATTCCACGGGTTCGACGCCGCCGGTAATGGAACGGCGGTTTTCGCTTTTTGCATAGCGACTGTTTTGGGGAACTACAGAGCGGAACCAGGGTTCTAAAACAACGAGCAAATGATGGCTGGCATCCAAGAACTTCGCATGAAATTGTTTCCGTGGACAAAGCATTCAGTCCTTTCTTCCCGAAGCGACAAAGCACCACGGTATAGGGTATGATCGGTAGTCGGAGGCGTTAATGACCTTGAGTTCCACAGCAAGACAAATAATATTTTGGTTATTGATTATTGCAGGAGCGTTGGCGCTCTATAAGCTGGTAAATCCTTCGGGCAAGAATTCGCAGCAGCTCGACGTGGGGGCGCTGGCTCAGAAGATCGATGCGGGTGAGATAAAGATTGTTACTCTCAAACAGAGCGAGGCGATAGCCGTCGATACACGTAATCAGGAATACCGCGTTCAACTTAACAGCGATCAGATTAGAAACACGATCTACAACAAGTCTCAGGAAAAGGTCGACGGCAAACCCAAGGTAGAGAAGTTTGAAGATGATTCGGGCAGCAGCGGCTATATCTGGCCAATGCTCATTACCTGGGCGCCGCTCCTGTTTATTATTGGTATTTGGGTTTTCATGCTTCGGCAAATGCAGTCAGGTGGAAACAAGGCCCTCTCGTTTGGTAAGTCCCGTGCTAAGCTTCTCAATAATCAACAGAAGCGAGTGACGTTCAAGGACGTCGCCGGCGTCGAAGAAGCGAAAGAAGAACTTCAGGAAATTATTGAGTTCCTCAAAGAACCCCAAAAGTTTCAAAAACTCGGTGGACGAATTCCCAAAGGCGTGCTGATGATGGGACCGCCTGGAACCGGTAAGACTCTGCTCGCGCGTGCTATCGCCGGCGAAGCGAATGTTCCTTTCTTCTCTATTTCTGGATCTGACTTCGTCGAGATGTTTGTCGGTGTGGGCGCTTCCCGGGTTCGTGACCTGTTTGAGCAGGGCAAGAAGAATGCGCCTTGCATCATCTTCATTGACGAGATCGATGCTGTCGGACGTCATCGCGGCGCTGGACTGGGTGGCGGACACGATGAACGCGAACAGACTTTGAATCAGTTGCTCGTGGAGATGGACGGCTTTGAGTCAAACGATGGCGTGATCCTGATTGCCTCGACTAACCGTCCCGACGTGCTTGATCCTGCGTTGCTAAGGCCAGGACGTTTTGATCGTCGTGTAGTTGTTTCACGTCCCGACGTGCGTGGTCGCGAAGGAATCCTGAAGGTCCACACGCGCAAGATTCCGCTGGGTGAAGACGTTGACATCAGCGTGATCGCGCGTGGCACACCTGGCTTCACCGGCGCCGATCTCGCCAACCTTGTTAACGAAGCGGCGCTCAATGCAGCGCGTTACAACAAGAAGCTGGTTGCGATGGGCGACTTCGAGCTGGCGAAAGACAAAGTGTTGATGGGCGCCGAACGCAAGAGCATGGTGATCTCAAACGAAGAGAAACGCGTCACCGCTTATCACGAAGCCGGCCATACGTTAGTCGGTCTGAAAGTGCCCAATGCTGATCCGGTTCACAAGGTGACGATTATCCCGCGCGGTATGGCGCTTGGTGTAACACAGCAATTGCCGGAAGGCGATCGCCATAATTACAGCGAGGAGTATCTATTGGGCCAGATCGCAATCCTGATGGGCGGGCGAATTGCCGAAGACACCTTCCTCGGCAGTATCACCACCGGCGCTTCGAATGATATTGAACGCGCCACTGAACTGGCCCGCGCGATGGTCTGCGAGTATGGAATGTCGGAGATGGGACCGCTGACCTTCGGCAAGAAGGAAGAGCAGATTTTCCTGGGTCGCGAAATTGCGCAGCATCGTGACTTCTCCGAGGAAACAGCCATTAAGATCGACGAGCAAGTGAAGAAGATAGTCACTGCGCAGTACGAACGAGCCAAGAAGATCATCGAGGAGAATCGTGACACGATGGTGCGATTGGCTGAATGCCTGCTCGAGCGTGAATCGCTTGATGGTGTCGAGATTCGCCGCATCGTTGCGGGTCTAACGCTCGACGACGAGCAGCCAGTAACTGACGCGGGTGGTGGCGAAGATCGGCCACAGCTCAAGGAGCCGGCAGCCAAACCGTTGAAGCCAATCCTGCCACCAATCACCGGAGGAAACCCGGCTCCTGCGTAGACTTAGGTAATGGGTAAGAGCTTGGAGGGGAATGGGCGATGCTCGTTCCCCTTTTTGTTTGTGTCCAGGTAAAGAATTCGATTTTCCATTTCTAATTTGACATTTTTCATTTTTCATTTGTCATTGCCGGAAAGCCGTCGCGCAGCTCTCAACTCCGATGGATCAGCTTTTAAGAGTAATATGCTCTTCAACTCTCAACTTGAGAGTCGCATCTTCCGGTAATGCCAAATGAAAAATCTGAAATGACAAATGGAAAATGTTCCCTGCCTCTCGTATCATCGACACATGCCTTGCGAATGGCACATTGCCACAGGTAGAACCCTTCCAATCGGCGAACGCACAATCGTGATGGGTGTGCTGAACGTAACGCCGGACAGCTTCAGCGACGGAGGCAAGTTTTTCTCGCTCGACAGCGCGCTGGCGCACGCAGAGCAGATGATTGCTGAAGGGGCCGACATTATTGATATAGGCGGTGAATCAACTCGTCCGGGCGGCGCGGCAATTGTGTCCGCGAAAGAGGAGCAGGAGCGGGTTTTACCGATTATTGAACGCCTCGTGAGGCGTTCCCGCGTTCCGATCTCTATCGATACGACAAAGGCTTCGGTGGCTCGCGCCGCGCTCGACGCCGGCGCTTCGATCGTAAACGACATCTCCGGCCTGCGTTTTGATTCTCAGATTGCGGATGAAGTGGCGAAATCA
>DATBRN010000093.1:0-9802 GCA_036560225.1 Pyrinomonadaceae bacterium
TTGCTGAAACTGGCGGAGAGCGAACCATTCCAGCAAGCGAGGAAGGCGCTCTCGCTTCAGGAGCAGCTGCGTCCGCTCTTTTGCCCGGTAGAACTGAACCTCGAATCCGATCTCACACCACTAGATGACAGTGCCCCTCAACTCCGAATTCCATCCGCCTTTCTCGTTGATCCGAAGTTAGTGCAAAGGTCAATTACGATTGAACACGCTCAATATGAGAGTGCGCTCGCAGCGCTGAATGCGACATTTCCAGAAATCAGTCCTCAGCGACGTGATTCCGATCACGGCTGGCTAACTCCCGTAAAGGCATTTTCAGACATGCTTGCGGTCGAGTCGCTTGTCAAACAGGGTTTGATTGATCAGGAATTCGTCAGTGATGTTCTTGCAGTTGATCTGACCAACCCAACATTCTCCAAGTCACGCTGCGGCTTGCTTCGGCTCTTGCCCAACACCACCAGCGCTGATTGGAAGGAAAGTTTCAAAGCCTCGCTCAAGGCAAGCGCGAAAACTAACCCGGCCGCGCAGGAGCTGCTCAGCAATCTGACCGACGCCACTCGCAACACTCAGTTCCACCAGGAGCGGGCAGCGCGCTTCCTGAATCAGTGTCAGGACCGCTTGCAGAACGCTGATTCAGTAACGAAGCTTGCTCAACTTCTGGCTCAACGTCGCGCCGAGGCGTTCGCTTCTGAGATTTCCAAGAACCCTCGAGGGCAGATCCTGGAGCCTGGCTTTAGAGTGATCTTCTCTCAAACAAGACCACAGATCAGGCCAGGCAGCTTTCGTCTCACCGACGACTGCCAGGTGGTTCGTCAATAGAACCGCATGCCTGAAACATTTGTCCGTTGTAATCAAAACATTCCTTGTCCAAATGTTGGCGGTTTGGTAATTGAGGTGTTGACAGCAATTCGATCAGAGGAGCCTCTCGAAAACCTCCAACTAAATCCGATGACTATCCCTGCCTCGCCGTGAGTGTTCCTCACGTAAATGGGCGTCGGAGCGTAGGCGGCATGTATGTCAAAGTGTCTATTTACCGAGAATGTAACTCCGGCACCCAGTCGGAGGTAATTCGCCCGCGCAACCCTGTCGTGGATATCAAAGTCATCCTCGGTATGAAGGTCCTCCGGGAAGTCAAAACCTCCATGAGTTTTTTGCCAGTTCCCAATCAATCGGACCGCGATTGATCTATTGGCAAACCATCCAACCTCCCAATCGGCATTGCTGCGATTTAGATTCAAGCCAGCGAAACGTTTGTGCATCGCGAAGGAATAGCGCACCTGAACATAGCCATTTGGCAGGAGCCGACCCAACCGCTGGCCGACATTAACGCCGACCAAAAACTCTTTAAAACCTAAACCAACGGCGGAGTGCCCGCGAACTTCATAATCATGAGTGGGAACAGTAACCCCGATAAAGGGCGTCACCACCAAAGGTCGCCTGAGCGCATTGTAGCGGAGGCCGATATGCGCATCCTGAAACATGGGATGGAAGAAACCGTTATCGAGCGGACCGTGGGGACGCCGGCCTTGGCCTATCCATTTTGAGGCGACAAACGCCAGATCAAGATCCAGTGCGAGTTTATCCGTAAGGCCATATTCCAGGGCCATGATCGTCGTGTGCGAGTGAATCTTGCCCTTGTCCTCTTTTGTACCGATTGAATTATAGTGGTAGCGGACGTCAGTTTTCTGGTAAGTAAGTGTGACAGACCCCTCGCCCTTCTCTGGCACCCAAGCTTGAGCGGAAGCAGTGATGAGAAGCGCGAGGTGAAGGAACAGGACCGCTAACCAGAGGGTGATTTCCCGACCGAATTTTTTGGCCAGCATAGTTGGTCCTTAGCGGCTTGAGGTCAGGTCTTCTTTGCGAGCAGATGCACTCTCGATCGCATTGCTTCATCAATCGCGTCGAGGTACTGATCGGCGCTGTGCGGATTCTTCACGACATATTGATACTGCCTTTGCGCCGTGGTCACTTCAGCCTTTCTTCCTTCAGAAACCACAGCTACAAGCACCGGCTTGGAAGGTGAGGTCTTGATGTTAGTCTGCAGGCTGGCAGCCGCGGTAAGATCGGCAAAAACAAGGTCGTATTGTCCTGACTTTAGCGCTTCGCTGAGACTATCCACACCCGGTGCAGCGTAAGGCTTGTGGCCGACCTTCTTTAGCATGGATTGAAGCTGAGAAGCCCTTGTTGCATTGGAGGGAATATATATAAGAACCGCAGCTGGGTGTGTCGTACGCTGAAACCTGATACCGCGACCGATCCTGAGCGCCTTGTCACCACAGGCGCTAGCTAGTGCAATACTAATCAGGAAGATTGCTGCGACGATTACGATGGCAAACACTATTCTTCGCATGTGGTATCTCCTTCCGGAACACATCCCAGAGTTCGTTACTTGTGGTCAGCGCGAGGTAAGAGAGGTGAGTTCAATTGTAGGCCTGCATGAGCAACGCTGATGTTGGCCAGGATGCTATGCCCATCTGAAGGCGGAGTCAAGGAACGTGCCCACGAAGAGTTGAGCTAACCGTCGCGGGACCGGTAGTCCTCTCATTCACACAGCTTCAGCCGGGTGCATTTAGGCCAGCCGCCCAGCCACCTGGCTGAAGCCAGGTGTCAATGACAAGGCAAAAAGGCACATTCGATCGGACGAAGTGTTTTGCACCCTTCTAAGAACAGCCTTCCCTAGTTCTCTGCAATCATAAACGCGAGAACTGCACGTAAAACCTCTAACGAGATCAGTATTATTTTGGGTAAAAGACTTTTGCGCCTTCCGTTACTTTAATCCTTCTGCCAGGAATAGATCTCGGAGGGCAGTCCAGTAGGTATATACGTAGGATTTCCCGTCAGGCGTGATCTGAACGCCTCTGTCTTCAAGGCCAATAAACCCGACCTGATCAGGCACAATCTCTTTGCGAAGTTCACGACGCCCGCTGGAGAGATCAATCCGGTAGATGTTGGTCGTGAAATCGTCAGACGCGCGCACGTAAAGAGCTTGGCCATCAGTGCTCCATCGGATAGGCACTTCTCCCATTTCAAGCCCCGGGATCGGGGTAGACTTGGTTCCATCGATTGGCGACAGATAGTACTTCCCATCTGGACCTTTATCAGGAGCCCAGACGACGAGGCGCTTCCGATCCGGGGAAACCAGGAGCGCGATTATCCCCTCTTCAGTAATGGGCTGCGGCTGGCCACCTGATATATCCTGTACATAGGAGCGCAACCCATGGCCCAGTTCCACCAGCCCTGTGAAAAGGATTTGTTGCCCGTCCGGAAACCAGGACAAATAGTAATACTCATTGATTCCACCGCGCGGAAGCATCCGTGGCTCTCCTGGGCCGGTAGGCAATAGGACAAGCTGTGGAGGCGAACCCTCTTGCACCGCTAAGGCCCATTTCCCATCAGGCGATAACGCATGGGCTTTCCCCTGGCCAAGCCGGACCGGTTCATTTGATCCATCCATCTTTCGGAGATATACAAAGGGAACTCCACCGACGGCTGTGCCCCAATCGTAGAAGAGTAAGTTTTTTCCGTCAGCCGAAATATCAGCGGAGGTAGACCAGTCAAACCAAGCCAGCTCTCGTTCCTTCTCAGAGCCAGCGGTAAAGCCGATCATGCGGCTGCGCGGGATCCCGCGCTGCAAGAGAACCCGCCCATCACGGGAGATGTCTTTCAGCGCAACGTTACCTGGCGCCTGAAAAACCAGTCGCTCTCGACCGGAGGGCGTGACAGCATAGAGAGCATTTACTCCCTTCTTGCCGGCGGCAAACCAGACCTCTTCGCCTGTCGGAGACCACGCGAGGCCGCCAGTAGTTTTCCAGCCACTCGACAAGATCCTCTTTTGGCCGTTACGGTCCACAGTCATGATTGAACCGTTAAAGTCAACCAAATTTGGCTGATCAATAAATGCGACGATATCCCCTTTCGGTGATACTCGGATATGACTAATCCGGCCCGTGGCTTTGTAAAGAACGGTCCCTACGGGATATTCAAGCTGGAACTGCCCTTCATTAACACGCACTATGGCGAGCTCCTGCCCGTCCGGACTCCAGTCAGCCTCGTAAACATGCTCCATGATCTCGCGAGGTGTGCCTCCAACTAGCGGCAGGCGCGCCAACGTTCCGTTATAGCATCCGAACGGGTCGAGCTCGCAATCAAGCAATATGACCATCTCTCCGGTGGATGAGATTGACTGTATGTCGGCCTGGAGTTTAAGCGAGCTGGACTCTGGACTTTCCAGGTGGCTGGTAAAGAGTTCTACCGGTTTTCCGTCAAAGGCTGCACTGTAGATTAGGGTGTTGCCGTCCGGGGAAAATCTCGCCCCGGTGATAGCGCCGCGACGGAAGGTGAGCTGCCGAAATGTTGGCTGGGAAGGCGCTGGCACTTGCTTCAAACCCGCGTAAAATGAGATGAGAGAGAAGATGGTGATAGCAGCGAGGGCAACGACTAGCATTCCCCGACTAGTCGCTGTACTCCACCTATGAAGTTTGCTGTCGCTAACGAACGACTCTGCGGTTGAGGCTGTTCGCGTAACCCCTCCCGTCGAATTGTTTATCGCCTCGCCGGTACTTCTGGTCGCTGTGCTGCGATCTTGCCGCCTCGGTGGAGCCAGACCATCCAGCTTTGCTTGTAGTTCCAGTTCCTGTTTGAGCCGCTTCAAATCAATCTGCAACTCTTTGATTGTCTGATAGCGCTCTTCCCGGTCTTTCGCCAAAGCTTTCTTCATCATCCACTCGAGTTCAACTGGCACCTCGAGTGAGCACTGGCTGAGTGGCGCCGGCTCCTCTTTAAGGATCGCAGCAACCACATCGCTGATGGTGGCGCCATCGAACGGCGCGCGAGCGGCGATCATCTCATAGAGCACCACGCCCAGACTGAAGATGTCGGTCCTTGCGTCTACACTGAGTCCGCGCGCTTGCTCCGGTGACATATAAGTGGCTGTACCCATTACCAGCCCGGACTCTGTCTGCATTTTGGCCCGCGTTGAAGCCTCGACATTACTCGTGACCGGCGACGCTTCAGTCAGCTTGGCAAGTCCAAAATCCAGAACTTTCACGTAGCCGTCCGTGCGCAACATGATGTTCTCGGGCTTGATGTCTCGATGCACAATCCCGGCAGTGTGGGCAGCTTCCAGAGCACTGGTAACTTGAATAGAGACGTCCAGCGCTAAGCGTAGACTGATCGCTGTCTCCTCCATCCGCTGCCGGAGGGTTTGGCCCTCGACAAATTCATTAACGATAAACTGCGAGCTGTTGTCTCGGCCGATCTCGTGAATGGTGACGATATTCGGATGATTCAGGGCTGACACGGCGCGCGCTTCCTGTTCGAAGCGCCGCAGCCGGTCGGCGTTGATGGTGAATTGTGGGGACAGCAGCTTGAGCGCAACCTTGCGCCCCAGCCTCGTGTCTTTGGCTAGATATACTTCGCCCATTCCACCCACGCCCAACACAGACACGATCTTGTAAGGACCAATAGCCTGCCCTTCGACTAATCCGGTTTGGCCTTTGGCGAGTAATGCCGCGGCGAGATCAGACGCAGGTGTCTCAATGAAGTTTTCCGCTTGCTCGTGAGAGGCAAGTAGTGCTTCAACTTCAATACGCAGAGACCCATCGCCGCCGCACTTCTGCGCAAGGAACACCGCTCGACGGTTGGGTTCTTGCTCCAACGCCGAGTGGAACAGTTGATCAATCTGCTGCCAACGTTCAGGCTGCATATGACGTAACCACGTTAGAGTTGGTCTGCCACTTGGCGGCGCAATGCTTAGAACCGCAGATCTGAAGAATGGCAGCTCCGCCAGGAGTGTCGTGTTTTATCTATGGCCCATGAATGGGCTTAAGCTGATCAGATGGTGCGCCAGGTTATAAACACTCCTTGCCTTGGCGCAATGAAGAGACCGTTGGCCCACAATCTAGACGCGAGAATTGCTTCTGAAACCTCTAACGGAGCTCCCGGCTGTCCGCGATCATTTCTTTTCGCAACCATGCTTTTGCCAATGTCCAGTCGCGCATGATTGTGCCGGGCGAAACTTTCAGCACTTCAGCCGTTTCCTCGATGCTCAAGCCACCAAAGAATCGGAACTCGACAATCTGACTTTTCCTCTCGTCAAGAACAGCCAGCTTCCTCAGCGCATCGTCGAGCGCGACCACTTCTGTTGCGCGCTCGGGCGACACTATCACCGCCTCGTCAAAAGACACTTGCCGTGCATCACCTCCACGCTTGGCATAATGACGGCTGCGTGCGTAATCGACCAGGATGCGACGCATCAGTTGCGCGGCGATGCCGAAAAAGTGGGCTCGGTTCTGCCATTGGACTTCCCTTTGATCGACAAGTCGGAGATAGGCCTCGTTGACTAGCCCAGAGGTTTGCAGAGTATGGCCCGGACGTTCCCGGTTCATGTACTGATGCGCCAGCCGGTGCAGCTCCTCATAGACTAGCGGCATTAACTTGTCCAGCGCTGCTTGATTCCCATGGCTCCAATCCAGGAGCAGTTGGGTCACCTCATGTGGCGAGGGAGTCATAGGCTCATAACATTCACGCGAGGAGATCTAACCGTAAGCGTGGTGAAGTATAACACCAGCCTTGCAGCGGCAAAATGTTCATAGCTCCCTCCGCAGCAAGACGAACATCAGATCCGCTACGAACGGGATGTTCTCTCTCTATCGCCCACAAACAGGCTCAATAAAACAAATGGCCTCACTGACTATAAACATTTTCTACCTACGGCACTTTGCGCAACTTGATCAACTCGCTGAAGAGAACTGCTCAATGATGTTAGAGGTTTCGCATGCTGTTCCCGCGTTAGTGAGTGAGAGGGCAAAGAGATACTGCTAGCAACACCGACTGCGCTCAATAGACCAACTACTTCAATGGTTGAAAACCCTCGCCAATGTTACTCACTCGTCCCAAAGGAGGACAATCATGTTTTCTAAATTCAACATCAAACAAATCAGCCGCGGTCGCAAACTCAGATTAATTGTAATGCTGTTTGCTGCTGCTGCTTTTGCAAACACCGCTCGCGCTGACGCAGTCATTGACTGGAATGTCATTGCCACCACCAATGCCACCGCTGCTGGCAAGAACGCCATTCTACAATCACGCATCTATGCGATGACTCACGCAGCCATCCATGACGCTCTCAATGCAATTGATCGTCGGTACAAACCTTATGCTCTGGATATGGATGGCAATCCAGATGCTTCGCCAGCCGCAGCTGTAGCTGCAGCAGCGCACGATGTTCTTCTCCATGAACTTCCGACTCGACAGTCAGTACTCGACGCGGCCTACGCCGCCTCGTTGTCGGCGATCCCCGATGGCGCTGCCAAGACCGACGGCATCGCCATTGGCCAGCAGGCTGCCGCAGCGATCATCGCCCTGCGCAGCTTAGATGGCTCGAGCACAATAGTTCCTTACACACCGGGAACCGGGCCTGGAGTATGGCAACCGACTCCCCCCGCTTTCCTACCTGCGCTCTTGCCGGGCTGGGGTGGTGTCACCCCGTTCACGCTGCGGAGCGGTTCACAGTTCCGGCCTGATCCTCCCGAACTCTTCGACCTGACGAGCCAGCAGTACACGAGAGACTTCAACGAGGTTAAGAGCATCGGCGATGTGAACAGCAGTACGCGTACTGCCGAGCAAAGCCAGATTGCCATGTTCTGGTATGAAGGCTCACCTAACGGTTGGAATCGAATCGCCAGAAATGTTTCTGCACAGCAGAGTCTCGATCTGTGGCAGAACGCGCGTCTGTTTGGGCTCATCAACTTTGCGATGGCGGACGGCTTCATCGCCGGCTTCGACGCTAAGTATGCCTACAATTTCTGGCGTCCGGTCACCGCGATCCGCGCCGGAGACACCGACGGAAACGATCAGACGCTTGTTGATCCAACCTGGTCATCGTTTCTGGTAGCTCCCAACATACCTGATTACCCTTCGACGCACAGCGTGCTGGGGGCAGCGGCAGCCGAGGTCTTAGCCCGATTCTTCGACGAAGACGATGAGATTGCTTTCACCACCACAAGCGGCAATCCGTTTCCTGGTATTACCCGTTCCTTCACCAGCTTCTCGCAAGCAGCCCAAGAAAACGCCGACTCTCGTGTCTACGCGGGCATCCACTTTCGCACAACATGCACAGATGGATTAAGGCAAGGCAAGAAGGTTGGGCGCTTCGCATTCAAGCACTACCTGAAGCCGATCAAGAAGCAAGACAGCGACGACGATGATGACAACAATTGATTCAGTAAAAGAATCGGGCGGCAGGACGGCAGCGATCGGGTGAGTCACTCAAACTTCTCACTAATCGCTGCCGATTTTGATCTCCAGATGGCGAATAGCGGATGAATTCGGTCCGAGCACCTAACTATGCTCTGCTCGCTCCTTCTAAGACCTCGAGCACAGCTTCCGAATTCAGGAATACCGAACGTAGTCTCTCATCACTAACCTCCGCGGCGATCTCACCGATGATGGCCCCAGCTTGAACGAAGGCCTCGCGCGCGCGTTGATCATGACCTAGCTGCGAGCGCAAGCGCCCCAGTGCCGCATAAACCCTCCAGGACAGTAGAGGCGCGGCATGCGTATCGAGCGCCGCGAGCGCTGCGTTTAACTCCGCCTCCGCCTCGGAGAAATTGCCTCGCGCCACGGCAACTTCAGCAAGCAGCTTATGCGCAACCGCAATGTACTTGGGCACCTCGTGGTGGGTCGCATTTTCAAGCAGCTTGCGTCCGTGCTCACTGGCCCTGTCAAAATCCCTCTGAGCTAGCCAGTGCTCGGCGGCCCCGGCATGGAAGCGGATATGGTGGAAGCGCCAGTGATTCCACTGTTCGCGCGCGAAGACCGCCTCGGCGTCGCGGAGCGCTGCAAGCGCCTGCTCACTCTCGTGGCGCTCCGTGTGGTCATAGCTAAGGTTTATTAGCGAATTGGCTTCGGCTTCAGTGATGTGATACTTCCCGGCAATCTCGGCGCTCTCTTGGTCATAAGCAATCGCCTGATCAAAGTCCCCGAGCTCGCGGTGAATCCAGCCAATCGAGTTGGGCACTCGCCCGAGAATGATGTGGTCACCATCGCGCTGGGCCATCTCCATGGCTTCGCGTAAAGTCGCCAGCGCCTCTGAGATCCGCCCCTGGTTACCCAGATTCAGGCCCAGGAAGAACCGACTATGAAGCAGCATCAGCCCATCGCGCAATTCCGACGCGAGCTTCACGCCTTCCGTGAGCAGAATCTCGGCGCGGTCATATTCCGTCTGGAAGAAATGCATGATCCCGCGATAGATTAGCCCACGGACCAACGCGGACGAGGGGTCGAGAGATCTGGCAGTCAGAATTGCCTCGTCCAATAACCGTATGCCTTCGGCCAGCTCTCCGCTTCCGGTGTATGTCATCCCGAGCAGGACCATTGCTTCAATTCGTAAGTTCTCATTTCCAACACCGTGGGCGACCTGCATCGCCTCCCTGGCGAACGCACGCATTTCCTTGAGACGGTGCGAATAGAAAAAAGTGTCAGCCAGCGCGTTGAGCGCTACGCACTCTGCTGCTGTCGCGCCGGCAGCTCGCGCCAGATCGAGCATGCGTTTGAAGTCATCCTCTGCCTGCTCCCGGCGTGTTAGGGCGAGATTAGCTCTGCCGCGTTTGCGGTAGAGGGCTAAGTAAGTTTCGGTCTGTTCGGCGGCTGGAAGTTTCTCCACCAGGCCGAGTGCCTGACTGTAATGCCGCTCCGCTTCAGCGTTGGCGTAGATCTTGATGGCGTTATCACCCGCCTGGATAAGGTATTGAATGGCCCGAGGAAAGTCCCGGCCGCGCTCGAAATGCATGGCAAGTTGCGCGGC
>DATBRN010000094.1:0-8335 GCA_036560225.1 Pyrinomonadaceae bacterium
CAAAAAGCATGAGGACGATCAGCGCGATGGGGATGCCGAAGAGACTAGGCCGCTGAGGCAGCAGTGTGTCGACGATTATGTTCGTCCAGTGGATTCCCCGGTCACCCATGTTGGCGTAATTCTCCGCCGTGTGCGACCAAAAATCGACCAGGGCTCGGCCGCTTGAACGCCAGTCTGAGAAGAAGTAAAGAAAGCCCAAACCCCCATTGAAGAGAAACAGAACCGTTGCCAGTGCGGCAGCAGCTTGGCACAAAAAGGCGTTGTATGTCTCAAGAAAATATTGTTTCGAGACACGGTACGCAAACCAGTAGAAAATCCCAGTGAGTGCGAGCGCCAGGGGAACGGCTGTCGCGACTAGCGCGGTATTAAGATCCATTCCCAAACGCATCAATACTGCAGTGAGAAAATCTGGGAGGAAGGGATAAAGCAAAGGCTCAGGCGGGAAGGCGCTGGAAATGGGTGGGAAGTTTTCTCCGTAGACAAAGGAGCTTGTGATAGCCGCGTGAAGCGCCATATCGTACCAACTGTTTCCGCCGGAATAAAGGCCTTCCGCCGCAGGTTGCAACATGCGAGTCTTAAAGAGCACGATATAAATTGGCGCGAAGAGCGCCTGAACGAGAACAAATCCGGCGTATTGCGGGAGCCACAAGTTTCGCCAACGCAGGCCTTCGCGCCAAATGCGACGCACCCGTCCGAGCCAGAGCAGCAAAGCGCCGATCCAAACGACGAAGCCGAAGATCAAGATTGGTTTGAACGATAAACGGCCGACAATGCGAGCGATGAAGTAGGCTCCCAAAGTTGTAAACATCCAGCCGGTCACCAGTCCCCACAACAACTGCTCCACATGATTCAGTAAACGACGGAGGGGTGCGGTGCGATTGATCACGCCGATGCCCAGTAAAGCTGACCCGATGAGAAAAGCGATTGCCGTCAACATGGGCGACCTTTGCCATGGTAAAGCTGCCGGCGGAGGGATGAAAAGAGAACGGCAGGCGTCACGGTTTGAAGTATCATACGCAGGCATTTTTTTCTCAAATCAAATGTAACAGGCTGAAGCTCGACCGTGATTTAATGCAAGGGCTTTTCCGCAGATTGGATTGTTCCCGGCGGTAACGATCGAGGCGCCCCCCCGGACGCTGAGCAAATACATGAGAACTTAAGTAATTTTCAGGATGAAACAGCTTCGACTTAATCGCATCGAGCTGCTGTTGCTGGCAGTCAGTCTCGTGGTTTGCGTCGTGTATTTTGCTGAGGTGTCGCACAACTCGCCCGGCTTTTTCGTCGACGAAGCCTCGATCGCCTACAACGCTTATACAGTCTCCAAGAGCGGTGTAGATGAATATGGCTATTCCTTCCCAATCTACTTTCGCGCTTTCGGCGAATACAAGAGCCCGGTCTACATCTACCAGCTGGCTGCCCTGTATTGGTTTACCGGACCGAGTGTTTCCGTCGCGCGAACCCTGAGCGCGGTTCTCGGTCTAATCGCTGCGATTCTACTCGGACTGCTCGCAGCCCGCATTACCCAACGGCGCTGGGCTGGTCTCCTGATCTTTGTTATTGTCCTGATTACGCCGTGGATGTTCGAAATCAGTCGCCTCGTGTTTGAAGTCTCTCTGTTTCCCGCGCTGCTATCAGGTTTTCTTCTGCTGCTCTACAGGGCCTCAAAACGTGAAGTGTGGTCATGGCGAATTGCAGCAGGATTAGGTGTGCTGCTTGGATTGATGGTCTACACCTACGCTATTGGGCGCCTCCTCGCTCCATTGTTCGCACTTGGACTCACGTTTTTCCTCACGCGGCGTCGCTGGCGCAAAGTTGTCCTCACCTGGGTTATTTTCGGGATTGCGCTTCTACCACTCGTTGTCTTTGCAGTGCGAAACCCAGGCGCCCTTAGCGAACGATACAAGTTTGTTACCTACGTCAAGCCTGGAGACACGAATACTCAGATAGCAATTCGTTTCGTACAAAACTATGTGGGCAACTTCAGTCTCCGCAGTTGGCTCATCAAGGGAGATCCGGAGCCGCGCCATCATCTACCCTTCATGGGTAGCTTGCTTGTCGGGATGGTCATTCTGGCGGCGTTGGGATTTGTCCTGGTTTTGTTGCGCCACCGTCGCGAAGCGTGGTGGCGTTTTGTGATTTACGGTCTTGCAGTGGCTCCAATCCCCGCCTCACTCACGCTCGACCACTTTCACACCCTTCGTCTTATCGCCCTGCCTGTTTTCCTGTTCGTGTTGACTGGGCCTGCGATCGAATTCCTTTCCGCCGAGACAGGGCTTCGACCAGGCGTAAGACGCATAGTGCTTACGGCGCTGGTTCTTTTGACGCTGGTGCAGGGGGGAGTTTTTCTAAGGCAGTTTCACATTGCATCCGCGCGTCCGGACGCCTTTGATAGTTACTATCCGGAGGTTCTCAACGCGGCGTTGGCCCGGCCAGAACGCCCGGTCTATCTCCTGGATAAAACGCCTGCTGCTTATATGTACGCCTTCTGGTACGCGACGCTGCGCAACGTGGACTTGAGTAACTTCCAACGTACCAGTCAGGATGCGCCCCCGCCCGCGGGTGCGGTCGTCATCAGTCATGAGCTGCCTTGCACGAATTGCGAAATGATAATTGAGCGCGGACAGTTTAGAGTCTACGTTCAAAAGTGAAAGGGGCAATCCACGATCATAATCGACTCGGATTCCCAACCCGTTTAGCCCGCGCACTTGTGCGCCCACCCGTGGGGATTTCCCAGACTCGTTTAACCCCTCCCTTGTGCGGCCACCGTCATCCTGAACCTCGATGCAACGTGGGCGCACAAGTGCGCGGGCTAAACGGGTTCAACACGTCATTCATTCCTGATCTCCCTGACTGCGGGCACTACTGAAGAAGCACGGTTGGGTTTGGGCGGCAATTCTGGTAGTTGGCGAAATGACGAGCGCAGGCTACAAAACAGGTTGAAGCGAATTACCAGCCAGATCGCAATCAGGCCGTCCTTCATCAATATTTTCTTCCCCTCTGCGTAAGTGCGGCCGTAGTAACTGATCGGTACTTCGTATATCGCCACTTTCAATTTCGCAACTTTGGCTGTGACTTCCACCTCAAATCCAAAGCCGCTGGAAACAATGGTCATGTTACGAATGATTTCACCACGAAATGCTTTGTAACCGGTTTCGACGTCAGTCATATTCAGGTTCGTCAGCAAGTTTGACAGATAAGTCAGCAGCTTGTTGGCAATGTAGTGGTAGAAATAAAGGACGCGCGCCGCTCGGCGAACCAGAAAGCGCGAGCCAAACACTACGTCCGCATGACCCTCGAGAATCGGCCTTATGACACCGTAAATTTCCGTGGGATCATATTCGAGGTCGGCATCCTGAACTATGACTATTTGTCCCGTAGTCAGCGCAAAACCACTCTTTAGTGCAGCGGTCTTTCCCGCGTTTTTCTCGTGGCGAATGAGGTGCACTTGCGGATGTTGTTCCGCAAGTTGTTGGGCGATTCTTTCAGTTCCGTCAGTGGAGCAGTCATCAACGATAACGATTTCGAGGAGACAAGGGACCGCGAGCAGTTTGTGCACTACCTCCTGCAAAGTCCGCTCCTCGTTGAAAACAGGAACGACTACGGATAGGCATGCAGGATGTGCCGAGGTTTCTGCTAATTCCTGATCTGTTTCAGTCAGATGCATAAGAGTTAGTCACTATCTGGTGTTTGCGTAACTGGCGCAGCGGCTTGATCTTGCTTATCCGTCCGATCGCCGAAGCCGAGGCGCTCTTCGATAACGTAAAGTGGCCGCCGTTTCACTTCTGCGTAGATGCGACCGATATATTCGCCGATGATTCCCAGCGTGACCAGTTGTGCGCCGCCAATGAAAAGCACGGCGGTGAAAATGGAAGTCCAGCCGCGCACCCAGTCGTTTGTGTACAAGCGGATGATGAGCGCATAAAGAATGCCGGCGAACGCCAACCCGATCGATAGAAAGCCAACCCACAAAGCGACTCTCAGCGGCGTGAGTGAAAAAGACATCACACCATCCGCTGCAAACCGGAGCATCTTCCACAGCGGATACTTGCTTTGACCAGCGCGTCGTTCGGCACGGTTATACATCACAGCGACTTGCCGAAAACCAATCCAGCTCACCATGCCGCGCAGGAAGCGATCGCGCTCAGGCATTGCCAGCAATACGTCAATCACACGCCGATCAATCAAGCGGAAATCGCCAACGTCGAGCGGGATCTGAACTTTCGAAAGGCGATTAATCAGCCGGTAGAAAAGTTTGGCGGTCCAGAGCTTAAAGGCGGTTTCGCCGGCGCGCTCGCTACGCACGCCGTAAACCACGTGGTAGCCATCACGCCAGCGTGCCACCATCTCGGGGATCACTTCCGGCGGATCCTGCAGGTCAGCATCAATGATGATTGCCGCATCACCAGAAACGTGTTCAAGTCCCGCGCTGACCGCGAGCTGATGACCGAAGTTGCGTGACAAACGAACCACTTGCACACGCTCGTCTGCAAAGTGCATTTCACGCAGCAACTCCAGCGTCGCATCACTACTGCCGTCATCAACGTAAACGAGCTCAAAGCGAAAGCCTTCCAGCCCTTCCAACGTGGAGAGAAGCTGCCGGTTGGTTTCGACGATGACTTGTTCTTCGTTGTAACAGGGAACAATGACGGAGATGATCATCGCAACACGCCTTCAACTGCGAACCAAACCCGCCTGACTTTATCACACGAGCACTCGTTACCTTGAGCACCTGCGTTGACCTCACTTAGGGCGATCAACATACTCAGGCGAAAGCATAAACGCGCGCGTCACTCTGCTGGGGTCGCCACTTTTTTCGAGTTCGCTCAGCCAGAAGTTGAAGCCATTCCAGTTTCTGTCCGGAACATCGTCAGGATCGCGGCGCAAGTAACCGAAGTAATGTACCAACACCAACGCCTTATTCCGCTCATGCGTCGTAACCTCATCGTCTCCTATCACTTTCAATAGAACCGACGCTTGCGTCTCAGATCCTTTTTGCAGTCCATCAATCAACGCGCTTCGATTTGCAGCGTCGGGTGTAACGCCGGCATTGGAAAACAGTTGATCTACAAATTCGGCTGGAGATTTCCCGGCATAGAGTTGCTTGAACGCCGGTTTCTTTACCGCTCGTTCGACGAACGACTTGAAATTGTTCTGAAGTTGGTTGTCACCTTCATTGCCAAAAACAACAATACCTTTGCCGACCTCCGCCGCGTTGGCAACAAACTCTTCGTGCCGTGGGAGTTGGTGGTATGAAACTTTGTGCAACAAATAGAGCGGAAAACTCCAGTGGTCAAATTCGGTGACCAGCACAGTGGGATCGCTTAGCACTTCCTTTTCCAGTTCGTGCGGGACGAGGTACCCAGGCAACGGCGATCCAGCTTGAGCGTTGGGTTCGTTCTTAGCTACAGCAAAGAGATCCGCACCGTCGTTGCCGTTGATTCCGGTGCCGGTAAAACTCCCGATGAAGCGTAACCGACCAGTCGTCAGCGCGTGACCCAGCATCGCGTCGGTGGCCGGACGATCGGCAGGAGGCAACGCCGACCGATGGATCACGAGATACGATGTGGGAATTTCTTCAAGCAGACTAACGAACCGATCGGGGATCGGATGGCTCGACGCCAGCGCCTCAATTTCTTTTACGGTCGGCGTAACAAAACCCGAGAATGCGGTTATTAACGGACGTCGGTGATCTGCCTGTCGCAGGACATAACGATGATTGCTCGCCTGCACGCCCGAAGGCAGGTGAACAATCCCGCCGCGCATGGGTGTCTTAGCAAGAAAGACCGTAACGGGATCGGGATCCACTTCTCCCCTGTAAAGAAACATCGGCGCCGAGCGCTCCTCAAATAAGAGCAGACAGCAGAGCACACCAAATATCGGCGCCGGGCGCAACCACGATCGTTTTGCCGAGAGCGACTCGACAAGTTTTCTGGCGCCAAGGCCTGCAAGGACCGCCAGTCCCACCAGCGCGATCATTGCCCAGCGGGCTGGCACGCGGATGCTTCTAAAAACAAAGACATACTCAAACAGTACTCGGTGGAAAAAGAAATTCATTCCCAGCGAACCAAAAAAACCGAGAATGAGCCAGATCAAGGAAATGCCGTACGCTTCCGAGCGTCGTCGCATCGTTTGCCACAGGTTGCGGTCGCGGCCAAATTGCAATACTGGGGGGTAAACCAGGCAAAGGCGAACAACAACCAGGACGACAAAGATTGCGAGCGGCCGAGCCGCATTCGGCACATGCAGTTGTTTTAGGCCGAAGGGTTCAATGCCCTGGTAACCATAGGCAATCACCGCTACCAGCAGAGACGCCATTGCAAGCGAATCCAGGACGATGAGAAGTTTTGGTGGAGGTTCTTTGTTTAGTGCATTGGTGAAAGTTTGGAGTTGGCTCGCGGAGCTCTCTTTCAGAGTTGCCCGGTCCGCTCCTTTGCCCCTCCGGTACAGAAAAACCGTAGCTAGCGCGAGTGCGATGGGCACCAAGCCCGGAAACAGATGTCGCTCGCCGGTATCAGGCGCTGGACCGAAACCGGTCCAAAGTTTGTTAATCGGGGAGGCCGCCAGCCAATCACTAACTTTTGCAGAATAGGTCGCGGCTTCGGCGCTGTTGCGCACCGTACCCTGCAGTTTTGCTGCTCGCTGATAAGGCAGCAGGAAAGGCAGCAGCACGAGACCAGAAATAGCCAACACTATCACCAGGCGTTTCCATAGCGTTTTGCTACGCCATTGCTGGTGATGCGTCAGCAGAAATGCTCCAGAGAGCGTAAGCGGAACCAGGGTCAACACAAACCAGTGAATACACGTCAGCGCATTCATTGTGAACGCTATGCCGAGCCATGCAGCCCGCTGCCAACTTGAACGTCTAACAAACAGCACCAGCGCTTCGAGTGTGAGTGGTATCCACCCGGAGAAGAGATAGTTGAGATGTGAAATTGTCGCGAAGCGATAAAGAGCAAACCCGAAGACAATTCCGGCAACCCAGGCCACTCCGTAACTACCCGTGAGCGTGCGTGCTAACCTGAATGCGCCGTAGCCCGAAACAACAAATCCCAGCAAGGTAGCGAGACCTGCGGCGGTGAGTGGCCTAAGCCCCAGCGCGTAGAGGGGAAAGAACAGCAATGCAATCCCGTAGTTGTTTTCGCTGTAAGCGAGTGTGTATTGATAAGGGTAAAAGATCGGGGCGTGAAACAAGTGCAGCGGATCGTGGAATGTTTGAAAATAGTCCCACCACATGATCCAGGCATTGAGATACGGGTCGCCCGGGTCCGAAACCGCGTCGCGCAAATGGAGCACCCACGGCCAGGTCATCAGGAGCGTGATCGCCACAAACGCGACGAAGATCAGTGATTCGCGAACAAGAGGCCGCGACACAAAATGAGTAGGGTTCAACTTTTCGAGGTTCTCCGACAGAGCTAGAAGGCCTTCAAGCGGTTTAGAGTTCAAACTTTAGTTTGTTTTACGATTGGTTACAAACCCGCACCTAAAGGCTGAACTCTGAACTGCCAGCCTCTACTCAATCATAAACTGACGCGTAGCACTTGAACGCCCGGACGGGTACGGTATTATTCCTGGCATCTGCGATGTTCGTTCGCGGTGCTACTCTGGCGCGGAAATCTTCGATGGCACTCGAACGATTGTCAAGACGGCCAATCAAAATGAGACTTGCGTACTTTAGCCCGCTGAATCCACAGCCATCCGGCATTTCCGATTACAGCGAAGAGCTTCTGCCATATTTGAGCGAACTCTGCGAGGTCGATCTTTTTGTCGACGGCTTCGAACCCAGTAATCAAAGTTTGCGGCGCAGTTTTGCCTGTTTTGACTACCGCAAGAATCCGTCAACCCTTGAGTCTCTGCGCGAGTACGACGCCATCGTGTATCACATGGGTAACGACCATCGCTACCACTCCGGCATGCTCGAAGTGATTAGGGCGCATCCTGGTGTAGTCGTCTTCCATGATTTCGCGTTGCAGGATTTCTTCTTTGGACTGTCACAAGCGCGCGGCGATGTCGCACTGTATTTGAACGAGGTCCTCGCTTGCCACGGTCGCAGCGCCACGATAGATGCGGCGGAAACAATGGAGCGTGGCGGCATGCCGGCATTGTTAGCCCGGCCAACAGACTTCCCTTTGAATTGTGAGCTGGCACGCCTTGCCGAAGGAATCATCGTGCACTCAGAATGGAGCCGGGCGCGTTTTGCAGCGATTGCGCCAGCCGTACCGGTCGAGCACATCAATATGCCGATCAAAATACCGGCGAGCAACCCTGCAAAGACCAGGGCCACTTCGAAAACCGCGCCCGAATACGTCGTACAAATCGCCAACTTCGGACTAATCAC
>DATBRN010000095.1:0-10245 GCA_036560225.1 Pyrinomonadaceae bacterium
GAGTTTTGAGTTACAAGTACTAAGTGCAAAGTACTAAGTACAAAGTTTTTTTGAAATCGACGAGGCCATCGATCAGAAATGCGGAGGAGAAGTTTACTTAAGGGCATAGCAGCGGGCGTTTTTCAATTCATTTTCCGGCCAAACCTACCGCTTCAGGCTGGAATCAGTCGCTCTGTCACTCACAGGGTACGGCCCTCGGATCCGCTGTGGCCCAGCGCGGCAAGTTGGGAAAAGCTAAACGCAACGGTCGGCGGCAATCTGCTTCAACCGCAGGCGCTGTTCGCCGGTTGTCAGACGAACGCGAATAGCTCGGCTTGCACTGAGGTATTGAAGAATATTCGCAATCCGATTTACATAGGCGACCAGCCGGCGGGGACGGAGGTTTCGGGATGGCTGGACGCGTGGACGCCCGCGCCGAGCGCTTATGCTGTTGCCGCCCGCAACGCAGCCGACGTGGCGGCCGCGATCAACTTCGCACGCGAAAACAATTTGCGACTCGTCGTCAAAGGCGCCGGACACAGCTATCTCGGCACCTCCAACGCACCGGATTCATTGCTGATTTGGACGCGGGCAATGAACAAGGTCACGCTGCACGAGGCGTTCGTTGCGCAGGGATGTGAGAGCCGCACCTCGCCGGTTCCCGCCGTGACTGCCGAAGCCGGCGCCATGTGGATTGACCTCTATCACGCCGTGACCACAGAGGCTGGACGTTACGTGCAGGGCGGCGGCTGTACGACGGTGGGCGTTGCTGGCCTGGTGCAAAGCGGCGGGTTCGGTTCCTTCTCGAAGGGTTTCGGCACTGCCGCTGCGGGACTGTTGGAAGCGGAAGTGGTCACCGCCGACGGCAAAGTGCGGATCGCCAATGCCTGCACTAATCCCGATCTTTTCTGGGCGCTCAAAGGAGGTGGCGGCGGAAGCTTTGGGGTTCTTACTAAGCTCACGCTGCGTACGCACGAGCTGCCGGAATTTTTTGGCTTCGTCGGAGGAAAGATCAAAGCGCAGTCGGACGTCGCCTTTCGGGAATTAATCACCCACTTCCTCGGATTCTATAGCGACAACCTTTTCAACCCGCACTGGGGCGAACAGATCAAACTTCAGCCCGACAATACACTCGAGCTTTCGCTGGTATGCCAGGGCCTCGACGACGGCCAGATCAAACGCGTCTGGCAACCCTTTTTCGACTGGGCGAAGAACTCAAAGGATCTCAACGCGTCCGACCTCCACGCTGGCGCCGGCCGCTCACGGCATTGGTGGGATGTTGTTTACAGAAAGAGTAGAGGCAGTGACGCTATGATCAGCGATCCCCGCCCCGGCGCGCCTGCAATCCACGCTTGGTGGTCGGGCGATCAGGGTCAAGTGGGAGCTTTCCTGCACGGATACGATTCTCTTTGGCTGCCAGCAATGCTCTTGCGGCAAGATCAGCGGGAGCTCCTCACCAACGCGCTGTTTGCCGCGAGCCGTCACAAGAAAGTAGAGATGCATTTTAATAAGGGAATAGCAGGAGCGCCTGCCGCAGCGATCGCAGCAACAAAAGACACCGCCACAAACCCGGCCGTGGTTGATGCTTTTGTTCTAGTGATCATTGCTGATGGTGAGCGGCCATCCTATCCCGGACTCGCTCGTCCTGCGATGGACACGACGGCGGCCCGCAGGAACGCGCATGAGATTGATCTTGCCGCGGCACAGCTGCGCAAGATTACTCCGAACGCTGGTTCCTATGTTTCTGAGAGCAACTACTTCAATGCGTCCTGGCAGAAAGCGTATTGGGGAACCAATTACTCGAGGCTGCGCGCCATCAAGAGGAAATACGACCCCGATGGCCTATTTTTCGTCCACCATGGTGTCGGCAGTGAAGATTGGAGCGGCGACGGCTTTACGCGCCTGCGGAAAGGCTCTTAGGACGCCAACCGTGCGTGTGCTCCCGAGTAAGGCAGATGGAGACATGAATTCGCCGAATGCGCCTGACGTTTATGCAACTTAAGCAGCGCAGGTTGACTTCTCTAGCCGGGGTGGCCTGACGGCGTTGACACAGTAGGCGTGAATATAATCAGCCGATACTATTGTGGTCCTGCACAATCTGATCAATGGGCTCCCTGTTTCCGAGAACCGGCCTTGCGTACGATCGGAAGTTGATCTGAGTCATTGCAATTTCGACAACGCTGTGCCACGCCGGTTATTAGGGGACATCACTCATGAACTTTGAACCTCAGAAATTCTTCATCGGCTTGATTGATTTCTTCGCCATCCTGTTGCCTGGAGCTCTCCTGACTCTTCTTGTGAAGGATAACGTAGGACCACGTTTGCTGGGACAAGCCGAATACTACAAGCTAGTCGGAACAAACGGTTGGGTAGCTTTCATTTTCTGCGGGTATTTGCTGGGCCATTTCATTTTTCTGATCGGTTCCTGGCTGCTTGACGATCATGTATACGAACCGATCAAAAACGCGAACTACGGTGAACAAATCAACCGCTTGGCGAAAGGGAAGCGACTGTCGCACCTATTTTTCAGGTGGTTGTCTTGGGGTTTCTTCAAGAAGGATTCCGAGTTAGCGCTTCGGCAAGGAGTGAGGATCAAGGACCACTACCTCGATCCGCTCGAGGCATCGAACGCGATCAATGCCTTCCAATGGAGCAAGGCGAGACTGACGCTGGAACAGCCAGAAGCGATGGCTACCGTACAACGCTTTGAGGCAGACTCCAAGTTTTTTCGCAGTCTGGTAATCCTATGCCTCATCATTGTGGCTTTTCTCGTTCCTCTGGGACTAGTCGAAAACAGACGAGCAATCGCGTGGCTCTTTATGGCTTTGTTACCACTCGCCCTTTGGAGATACAAGGATCAGCGCCTGAAAGCCACCAAGCAAGCGTATTGGTACATCCTCACGTTAGAAGCTACGGTCGGCAGCTCACTTCGACAACAGCCATCACAACCTAACCCGGATAAGCCATCGCATGCGGGCGGTGTCGTCTTCCGAAAGGCGAAAGGCCGCGCTGAATACTTGCTGGTTCGAGCCAAAGAGAACAGCCAGGAATGGGTGCTACCCAAAGGACACATCGAACTCGGCGAGTCCATGAAGGAGACCGCAGTTCGTGAGGTTCGTGAAGAAAGTGGAGTGTGGGCGCGTGTCATAAGAGAACTGGTCATCAACGATATTGTTGTAAAAGAAAAACCCATCAAGATTCAGTTTTATCTAATGGAGGCAGTTGATGGCTGGTTAGACAAGGCAATTTCGCAGGCCGGATTCCTCTTTAGAAGAAAGGTTTTGCGCCGAAAGCGGACCGAGATGCGTGAACGTAAGTGGTTTCCGCTGGACAAAGCCCGGGATAACGCGACCCATAAGGAAAGTAAAGAATTGCTGGAGTTGGCAGGGCCAAAAGTCTCCGCGATCTGAAACAGCTCGGAGGTACGCTGCCTCGTATGGTGGGCCAGCGACAGGGATCATTGGTATTCAACAGTTACCTGATCGCTACCTTGACACGGTAGGGGTCTGGGGTTCAAATCTCCACACGCCTACGATTTTTATGTTAAAGCGTCTCAATGAATTAACCACCTCGTGTAGTGGCTAACCTTCCAGCCGATTTTCCGATTTGGCAGACTCTCGAGAATTCGAATCGTCGGCGAGTCTTGCATCGCCTTCTTCAAAGCTAACCAACCTTCCTTACCTGGTCCATTAATCAATTAGTTCCCCGAATGATCGGTGCCTCTGGTTTCCGGCGATTTCGGGAGCCGTAAGACCGCCTGAACCTTAGAATCCTCGGTCGGCCGAATTCTTGACGCGAGCGGTTTCCGGCAGTAGAGTGCCAACATCCTTTCACGGGCGGGGTTCTTACTTCACGAGCGACTTCAATCTAAACGAAAGTCGTCCCGACGCTTTCACAATAACTACCAGCATATCGGGTCACTGTTACACCCGACTGGCCAGGGCAGTTCGCGGTTTTATCCGGCCGGCTGATGTCAACAAGCCTCAGCCTTAGCAATAAGGAGCCTGGATTATGTTTACGTACATCAGATTGTTGATTCTCACGTTGTTGCCAATTAGTCTGATCGCCTGCTTCGGTTCCAGCTATTTGATCGACGGAACGAAAGCTTCCGCTGCAACTGACGTAGCCAGGGTCATACCGGGGACCGATCAGTCATCACCTTGCGTAAATGCGCAGGAGAGTGGTTTGCCGCTCCCTAGTTCGTTTCTGCCTGCCAAGCTTCCGGAGTTTCAATTACAGCTAAAGACATTTGTAACGAGTGGCAAGTATCGAACCTTGAGTTGGTGTGAAGACAAGAATCTGCGCGACACCGGCCCTTTTATCAATGGCGTGAGTTATGGCGTGCACCCGACGGTGAAAATCTACTACTCACCCTCAGTCATTAATTGGCTGTTGCGCAAGAATCCCGATGAGCTGATTCCCGATGGGGCCATGATCGTCAAAGAGCAATACTCGCCCCCGGCGGCCCGGTATCAGACGCAGCCGCCGAAGGTGATCAATGGCTGGACCATCATGGTGAAGGACTCAAAGGGATCCCAGGATGGTTGGTACTGGGCAGAAATCTGGGACGCGCAGTGCGTCGACAATAACAATCCGCCCTTTGCAGTTCCATTTGCTGGGTTTGGCCTTTACTGCGTGCGCTGTCATTCGTCGGCCGAAAAGGAACACACCTTCACCTATTCCAAAAACATCAAAGGGTTTCCTGGAGACCCGGACAGTTATTTCGTGGATCTCTCGTGGGCAACTGCGCCGGTCAGCTCGCATTCGGGAGCGTCCACGCCTCCATGCAGCGAACCAGCGGCCAGCGATTACGGAATACCTACCGCAGGCCATAATGCAACCCCCATTGACTTGCCGAGACAACTCGAACTTATCAGAGAGATGAAAGTGCAAAGGCCGGCGTCCACTCTGGATCCGAAGTTCGTAGCCTTCTTTAATTCGATTGCTCCAGTGCCGCTCGACAAAGTGCGGAAATTCCCAGGTGAAACTTTCGATCACATCTTCCCGGAGAATATTGGGCCGGCCGGAGCGAAGCCGGCGCGGTCTCCAAATCCGAACCAGTTTCTAACTTCCGACCAATGCATGGGCTGTCACAGCGCCGGCACCTACGGCAACGTGATGCTTTACACCGGAGCAAAACAATCTGATGGTTCGGCTCCAACGATGAACGTTTCGCCTTTCGGTGAATGGCGCTGGTCACCAATGGGACTCGCCGGCCGCGACCCGATCTTCTACGCCCAACTGGATAGCGAGATCGCTTTCGTGAAGAGCTTTTTCAAGGACGACCCGGCGAAGGTCGCAGAAAACATCAAGGCTCTAAACAATACTTGCTTCAAGTGTCACGGAGTGATGGGCAAACGCCGCTTGGACGACGATCACGGCGGACCCGACAAAGGGAATTTTGAGCGGGAGATCGTTTACACGACTTACGACACGAATCCGCGTGATAAGCGAGCGTACATCTACGCCGGCCTGGCTCGCGATGGCGTTAGTTGCATGGCCTGTCATCGCATCGTCGAAGATAAGCCGTCGAAGGATATTCCTGATCCGCTCGAGAATTTCTTGAAGAACAAGATCAACGGCAATTTTACGGTGGGTAGTCCAGACGAACTCTTTGGTCCATTCGAAGATAAAGAGATCGTTACGGACCCGATGAACAACTCACTGGCCATCAAACCGAAACACGATCCTTATATCAAGAGTTCGCGGATGTGCGGCAATTGTCACACCATCAATATGCCCTTGATGGACAACCCGACAGCCGATCCCAACAAACCACATCTTGAACAGTTAACCTATCTGGAGTGGCTGAACAGCGGTTATCAAAACGAGTATGGAAACAACCCGAAGGCCCAGACCTGTCAGGATTGCCACATGGCAACGAAGTACAGCAACTCCAAAGGGACACTAAACATTCCACTGATTCAACAACCCATGGCCTTCATTGAGGACAATCAGTATCCGCAAACCGGAAATCGCTTGCCTGACGACAAGATCCGCGTTCGCTTCCGAGATAAAGGCTTCGCCCGGCATCAACTCCAGGGCCTGAATGTTTCGCTCATGGAGATGTTTCGCCAGTACATGTCGCCTTACAACTCAAACGGTAGCAACATGCTGGCCAACGTTATCCTGGGCGTGCGCCAGAACGACTACATGTCAGGTCTTGACGATTTGTCGACCGCCATCGATGCCTTCGTCCAGCAGGCGCAAAGTGCTACTGCCGACGTGGCTCTTTCGCCAGTGACCATCAACAATCAGAAACTTGTTGCGGATGTTTTGGTTACGAACAAGACGGGTCACCGGCTGCCGAGCGGGGTCGGTTTTCGTCGAGCGTTTTTGGAATTTCGCGTGATTGACAACAACACAGGTCAAACAATCTGGTGCTCTGGATGCACGAATGAGCTTGGCGTGATCATGGATGGCGGCGGTAATAACAATCAACGGCTGCCGTCGGAGCTCTTCGATGTTTACAAGGACGGCAGTAAACCGGCAAACCACGACTACCCGGCCGGATGCAACAACAATTACCTCCCGGGAATCAACCCGCAGTACTACCAACCGCATTTCTTCTGGGATCTCGCGAAGGACACGG
Source organism: Pyrinomonadaceae bacterium (assembly GCA_036560225.1). Classification (GTDB taxonomy): domain Bacteria; phylum Acidobacteriota; class Blastocatellia; order Pyrinomonadales; family Pyrinomonadaceae; genus PSRF01. Next base: position 6,572 of record DATBRN010000095.1, read on the forward strand.
GTTCAGTGATCACTCGACAGGACCAGGTGCAGATTTACGAAGAGTTGAATCTGAATATCCAATGCGCCATGACTACGAACTTCGTCCGGCGCGATTACCAACTGAAGGATAACCGGCTGCTGCCGTTTGGCTGGACCAGGACCGGCCCGCTCAGACCCAACAAGACTCCTTACATTCCTGAGGACTACCTGCATGAAACCTACCCGATCAAGGTTGGCGGCGACCCGGCCTATGCGGACGGAAGCGGGACCAATGTGGTCAGGTATGAGGTGCCATTGGCTGGGTTGAACGCGAAGGACCTGACAGTGAAGGCGACGCTCTACTACCAAAGCATACCGCCGTACTGGCTGAACGATCGATTTACGCAGGCGCCGAATGAGCCGGCCACGCAACGGCTCTACTACCTGACTTCAAATCTCCAAACCAAAGGAACGCCGATCGAGAACTGGAAACTGGAGATTGACAAAGCAAGCCAGGCGGTCATTGTGCGTTAGTCAGTTTTACAGTAAAAACGTTTAGACTTTCTAACAGATTCCAAGCACAAGTCGTTCGGGTTCCGGCTGGCCGCTCGCGTTTCTGCCCGCGGTCCGCGGCACACGCTCGACTCGCTTCGTGAGGTTTACGTTCAACCCAGTCCAATCCTCTGATTATGGCAATGGTGCCACCATATGTCGTCTCTTATACCTCCGAGTCTCCCCGTTGCTTCAAAACGGTCCATTAATTGTGCTCTACTTGTTGCAAGCGAAAGTCTAACAAAGGTGTGAAGGCGATGAAGAGTCATAATAACTTCCGTGTTAGTGGGCTGGGCATAACGTTGCTGTTTTTGATGGAGGTTGTACTGAGTCTAGCCCTTGGTTCATCTGCGAGACAGCCCACTTCTTCACTCGCGGAAGTGAGTAATAACCCCGATGTAGCGCTAACAAGGACTGAATCTGTAAAGTCAAAACCGGAGGTTCTGTTCGACGACTTTAGCTATACCGATCAGAAAAAACTAAAGAAGCATGGCTGGATTGTTCGGACCGCAGCTGGCTGGCCAGGCGTGCCCGGCGCAACCTGGTCTGAACACGGAGTGTCATTTCTGACAGACTCGAACGAGCCTCGCAACCGCATCTTGCGGATGACATCGTCTACTGACGGCACTAGTGCGAACACCACTCAAACTCAATTCTGTCAGCAGCGAAAATTTCTGGGAGGGACTTACGCAGCGCGGGTTCGATTTACGGATAGTCCGGTTTCGGGGCCGGCTGGGGATCAGGTTGTCCAGAGCTTTTACACCATTAGCCCTTTGAAGGCTCCGATGGATCCCGACTACAGCGAGCTGGATTTTGAATATCTCCCAAATGGCGGCTGGGGAATCGATGGGCCAACACTTTATGCAACCACTTGGGAGACTTTCAGCCCCGAGCCGAATTGGAAGAAAGACAATGTCTTTCAACACGTCGGTGGCAGCCAGGCCGGATGGCATACGCTCGTTACTCAGGTTGCCGACGGAAAGGTCAGGTATTTCGTCGATGGCAAAACGTTTGCCGAGCACGGTGGCGAATATTATCCTGAAGATACGATGTCGATAAATTTCAATCTTTGGTTTATCAAAGATGGAATGGTCAACGTTTCAGGAGCGCGCCAGTATCAGGAAGATATTGACTGGGTGTTCTATGAAGCGAAATCCGCACTGACACCTGAACAGGTTGAAGAGCAAGTTAGAACTCTGCGCAGAAAATCCGTAATATTTCGTGATACGGTTCCAGCGAAAGTACCTGCGTTAGCAAGTCCCTGTAATTTCTAAACGCGTCTTTTACATCTACCTGAATCGCCATTTTTTTGACTCTATTTTCAGTGAGGTAAATTCAATGTGCAAGCCGGTTCCCAAGAGTTTTCTATTGATGGCATCCGCTTTCCTGATCATTGCGGCGGCCGCAGCATCCTCGTTTGCCCAGATTGGCGGACTGGGAAATCTGGGTGACAAGCTAAAGAAGAAGACGCCAAACCTTCTCGGTGGCAAAGAGCCGATCACCACCAGCCTTCCCGACGCAAAGTGGGGTGATGCGACGAAAGATGGGTTCACTCCGCGTGAGCCTGAGCGCTCGCTCATGACACTACAACGAACACCGTCCGGCGGTTTCGTCCTGCAGCCGGGATACTACAAGATGCAAACGCAAAGCTATTGCCTGAAAGCGGGAACACATGGACCAGGCGGTGGTGATGGCTACCTCTATGCACCACCCAAAGGACCCGCCGAGGATGCGGTAATGAGTATTGTTCGTAACTCCGTACAGCATCCTGAGATTCATCAGCACGATATTCAGTTACTGCTTTGGGCAATCATCGCCCGCGCGAAGTTTGAGGATCTGTCGTCCGAACTGAAAGCCACCGCCGGCCGGCTGCTGACACCGCGACAACTTGCATCACTTAACCGCAGTGCTCTTGACGCACTTTCGGGTAACGCGTTGACCGATGCCCTCGGTGGCGTTCCCGAACCATTGCGACAGATCGCGCAGGCTGAGGCGAACCTCCGTCAGATGCTGACGACACCCGGCTCGTCATACGCTGAGATGGAGCGAGTGGCGGTACTTTCCGGCGCCGCTCCTCGCGGCGATGGTAGTCGGGATGTGCCTTCGGGACGCTGGTCGTACCATCCGGACGGTTACTACGTGCGTTACATTCCGAGCGGGTACAGCTCAACCCGCGTGGAGATTTGGGTGCCCCAGGGTAGTCCGGCGGTGGGTAAAGAATACGATCCCGCGACGCACATCGCAGTGCCCGGCAACACGGCGCGCCAAAGATTGATTCAGTCCGGACGTGCGCAGGCTCAGTAAGCAAAAGTCAGTGGGCAGTGGGCAGTGGGCAGTGGGCAGTGAGCAGTGGGCAGTGGGCAGTAGGCGGTAAGCAGTTGGCCACAGATTAACGCAGATAGACACGGATCGGTTTAGGACGAGCGTCGCTAATCGTAGAAACTATTAATAGCCCGCGGAGCGGCCGATAGCATAAAGCCTGGGGTGGAGCGAAGCGGAACCCCAGGACCCGCGGTGGAAAAGATCCGAAGCCCGCGGAGCGGCCGACAGTCGAATCGTGAACGAATGATGTTTTCGTCAACGGGACCTCTATCGGCCGCTTCGCGGGCTCTGCACGTTGTGGGTTGTTAATCCTGGGGGTTTCGCTGCGCTCCACCCCAGGCTTTATGCCGCCGTCCGCTCCGCGGACTAAGAACCAATCGCTCCGCGAATGTTCAATCCGCCCCGCGGACTCATCTTCACATCCGCGGTCCAGAGTTGCAGCGAAACCCCGGGCTTTATGCCGTCGTCCGCTCCGCGGACTAAGAACTAATCGCTCCGCGAATATTCAATCCCGCCCGCTCCGCAGGCTGAATGCTTAATTCGAAAGTAACGTTGCGGAAAATATCACGGCCAGTACCAGCGCAAAGGCACCGGCGAGCGCGCGTACCCAATGTCGCGCGTGCTGGTTTCCGTCTTTCTGATGGTCCAACGCGGCTGGCTCGTTCAGCCAGGTCATATGTGTGAAGGCCTGCATCTCATCAAGACGCGAATGTACTGGAACGTGGAATCGATTGTGGAAGGGATTGTGATAAGGGTCGTGGATTCGTCGTGTAGGCTTCATAGTCTGTCACTCCTCGCTAATATTCGCTGAAGGACTCTCAGCGCCCACGTTACTGCCAC
>DATBRN010000096.1:0-55456 GCA_036560225.1 Pyrinomonadaceae bacterium
GATCACTCGCGAGGCTTTACGTTCTCACGTAAAAACTGGACGATGTTTTCTGTGGACGTTCCGGGCAGAAAGACTTCCGCAACGCCCTGCGTCTTTAGCTTCGCGATATCATCCTGCGGAACTATTCCACCTAACAGCACAAGACAGTCGTCCATTCCCTGGTCGTGAAGCAGTTGGACAATGCGGGGGCAAAGGGTGTTATGGGCGCCGCTGAGGATTGAAACGCCAACCGCGTCGACATCCTCCTGCAGCGCCGCAGCAGCTATCATCTCAGGGGTCTGGCGCAGCCCGGTGTAAATAACTTCCATGCCCGCATCGCGTAGCGCGCGTGCAATGACCTTTGCGCCGCGGTCATGACCATCAAGCCCTGGCTTTGCAACCAGGACGCGAATCTTTCTGTCGTTCATAGCCGCATTGTAGCCTCAGTCCATGAATTGCCACAGTGGCGCGTTGGATTTGGTGTAAGGATTGAGTTGCATGGTGCGAGTCGCACGCAGATCATTGACGGACAATTGCCAGGAACTAGAAAGCAGGCTCTTCGTAGACGCCATAGACATCCCGCAGGGCGGAGCAAATCTCACCGAGGGTGGAATATGCACGCACTGCCTCGATTGTAGCGGGCATTGTGTTCTCTCCCTGTTGGGCCGCACGCTTAAGTTTTTCGAGTGCGTTGGCCACCGCGCCGGCATCTCGGTTCGCCCGTATGTTATTGAGGCGCTCAGTTTGATGATCGCGTACGGATTCGTCAATCGCCAAAGTGGGAATCTGAGAATCATTCTCCATCTCGTACTTGTTAACTCCCACGATCACCTGATCGCCACGCTCTACAGCTTTCTGATATGCATAGGCAGAGTCCTGAATCTCCCGTTGCGGAAATCCCTTTTCAATGGCCGCGACCATACCGCCCATGGCATCGATCTTCTTAAAATAATCGAGCGCACCCTGCTCCATCTTCGCTGTCAACGACTCGACAAAGTAAGACCCGCCGAGCGGATCGACGGTATTTGCTACGCCCGTTTCTTCGGCAATGATCTGCTGAGTACGAAGCGCAATTAGAGCCGCCTGGTCCGTAGGCAGGGCCAGCGCCTCATCGTAAGCGTCGGTATGCAGGCTTTGAGTGCCACCGAAAACGCCTGCGAGCGCCTGGATGGCTACGCGGACAATGTTGTTGAGTGGCTGCTGGACCGTAAGTGAAACTCCCGCCGTTTGCGTGTGGAAGCGAAGCTTCAGGGTGCGTTCGTTTGTTGAGCCAAAGCGATCGCGCATCTCTCTGGCCCAGATGCGACGAGCTGCACGATATTTGGCAACCTCTTCGAAGAAGTCGTTGTGAGCGTTGAAGAAGAATGAGATCCGCGGCACGAACCGATCGAGGTCCAGGCCGGCCTTCAATCCCCAAGCGACATACTCCAGCCCGTCACGTAAGGTGAAGGCAAGCTCTTGAACCGCGGTGGCACCGGCCTCGCGGATGTGATAGCCGCTAACGGAAATTGGATTGTAGCGCGGTACGTATTGAGTGCAGAACTCAAAGGTATCAACGACCAACTTCATCGCCGGTTGAATGGGATATATCCACTCCTTTTGAGCGATGTATTCCTTAAGAATGTCGTTTTGCAGTGTCCCTGAAATCTTTTTCCAATCCGCACCCTGTTTCTCCGCCACCACCAAATACATCGCGAGTAATACAGACGCGGGGGCATTGATCGTCTGGGATACGGTAACCTGCTCGAGCGGAATCTGATCGAACAGGACTTCCATGTCAGCCAATGACGAAACGGCGACGCCACATTTCCCGACCTCACCCTCGGAAAGCGGAGAGTCGGCGTCATAGCCCATTAGTGTGGGCAGATCATAAGCGACCGAAAGACCGGTTTGGCCGTGCTCCAGCAGGTAGCGGAAGCGTGCGTTGGTTTCTTCGGGAGTGCTAAACCCGGCGAACTGCCGCATGGTCCAAACCTTGCCGCGATAGCCGGTCGGATGTATTCCTCGCGTATAAGGAAATTCACCGGGAAATGAGGTGTCGCGCGCGAAATCCAGCTCAGCGATGTCCTGAGGCGTGTAGAGTCGGTCAACCTCCTCAAGAGAAACGCTTTCAAAGCGTTTCTTCAACTCGGGATGTTTCCTCAACGCCGGTTCCAGAGTCTCACGCTGCCAGCGTTCAACCTCTTCTTCAATTGGCGTGGTGGCCTCTTTTATCTCAGACATACGACTTACGATTGGCCTCAGATGAAATAAAGAATTCGATATTAGTTGAGCAGTATTCGACTGTCAATTACCGCTAACAGCGCAATTTGTTAGGTTTTTGGAAAGATGGGAGCGCGGCTGCAATGGCAGTCACAGCCGCGCCCGGCTCGGGTAGGCACTCGCGTCGCGCGGATTTCAAGCAGCGGATCTGGCGGGCAACCGGCAGGGAAAAAACCTGGGCCGTGCGTTTTGAAAGAGCTTCCCTAAGGCTCATTCCACGGGTACTACAATTTCGTTCGCTCTGACCATGTTTAAGCGGCTGCGAGCCGCAGCCTCGATAGCGCGTGGATCATTGCTCAGTTGTTGAATCTCCGAACGCAAGGCCTGGTTTGCCTCGCGCAGTCCCTGGACATCTATCTGCATCCGTACATATTGCTCTGACGCCAGGGACATTCTGGTTCTGGTCCGGATGGTGACGGCAACACATATGGCAACTGTCGCAAGAATAATCATTCCGAAAATAACCCACGCAGGTATCACTCCTCCGCGCCGACGAACTTCGGCGGGAGTTCCAATGATCCCGACAGAAATATCTTTAACTGAAGCGAACGGGGAACCTACGCGAGGCACGACGCGCTGGGTACGAATTCGCTCATCAACCCAGTAAGAATTTATGACCCTGCTCAATGAAACACCTCCAAGTCCTTTGCTGATACTGATTCTGCGTAGATTCGACCTACCAGCTCGCGCCGCTGCTGCCTCCGCTGCGAGCAAACACGCAACGAGGCCATCTTTCTCCTAAAAGTCACTTTTGATCGAGAGTCCCGCCGGGTTTTCGCCCCCCAAAAGAATCTTGCTTTCATGGATCAATTCTCCGATATTTCGGAAATGACGGAGCGCTGGCCTAAGAATTCCGCACTAACAATCGACTGCTAGCTGGGAGCCGGGGTTCAAACCGTTAAGTAGCTGCTTAACCACTGTGTGCGTTTGACCACAAGATAGGCGATAACTCGCTGACTACGAGCCCAAGGGGATGTGCTTCTACTCATGGCCAATTCTTTGTCAGTCAAGGGTTTAGGGGCAACGAGCCGGACTTTAGCATCGGTGCTTAAGGGTGTAAAGTATTATCTTTCCGGTTGTTTCCACACGTAAGTTCAATATTTACTTGAGGTAAGAGCGCTTAACCAACGCAAAAGGCGAACACAGGGCGAACACGAAAACGGTCCGTTTCTTGGGAATGAGTCGGTGTTCAAAAGTGTTGACACGGAATTGTTACAAAAGCTAGACTCGGAATCGAAACGCGGCTTGGGGGCCGCTGCAGAGCTAGCCCTCAACTTTGAGGGTACGAAGTAACCCGAAACCATTCTTGCCTCTCACTTTCAACTAAATTTGATGCGCTGCCTCGGTTTTGAACCCGGTGCTATTTCCTCTTGATAACAAGAATCGGAGAGGCTACATGCCTGAATTGACCAGTTCTTACTCACCTGCCTCAGAAGCAACTACCGAGACGAGCCTACCGATAGGTTCAATCGTCAGAGCGCTCTGCCAGGCAGCGAATGCGGGTCCAGATCTTCTTTATGAGGTGATGCTAAAACTTAGCTTGCTGGTCGAGTCCACAGCGCCGATGTACGGGCTTTCGATATGGACCCTGGAGAACGGGCAAAAACCCAAGTTGAACTGGGCTGAAGGCTTGCAGGAACAGGAACTAGCATCTGGTGAACAGATTGTTAGCGAAACCCTGGCGGCGGACTCTGCCTGGTTGAATGTCAGAGAAGGTGATTCGTCCGTCTGTTTTGTTTTGGCGTCTTCAAAAGCGGGACGTGCCGGTGCGGCGCTTTATGGGCTCTGCGTTCGACCGTTGTCAAAGCAACAGGCTAAAGATCTTGGGGCCATCATGGATGTTACTCGCTTGGCCCATTCTCATGTCTCAGCAGCCCAGGCTATTCAGTCGAAACGGCCCGAAGAACAGATCAGCAACGCGTCTCTCCCGGGGATGATATTTGCCAGTCGAGCAATGAATGAAGTGGCCCGGGCCGTCGCTCGAATCAAGGACTCAAACTCTACCGTTCTGATCACGGGCGAGTCGGGCACTGGGAAAGAACTGGTTGCGCACGCGGTTCACCGGCTTAGCAGGCGTTCTGAGCGAGACTTTGTTCCGTTCAATTGTTCGGCAGCTCCGCCTGATCTGATCGAAAGCATGCTTTTCGGCCACCGAAAGGGAAGTTTCACCGGCGCACTTCGTGATAACGCCGGGCTGATTCGCGCGGCGGAAAACGGCACGTTGTTCCTTGACGAGATTGGCGACCTTCCGTTGTCACTCCAGCCGAAGCTTCTAAGATTCTTGCAAGAGGGCGAGATTCATACCCTCGGTGAATCTGCTCCGCGTAAAATAGATGTTCGAGTTATCGCTGCAACTCACAAAGATCTCGAGCAATTGGTTCGTGAGAAACAATTTAGAGAAGATCTCTACTACCGAATTGCGACGCTGACGGTGAAGGTGCCTCCTTTGCGTGAGCGGCCGGAAGACATTTCTGCACTGATCTCTCATTACCTTTCACACTATGCCAGGCGAAACGATAGGGCTATCGCAGGAATTACCTGGGAAGCCATTCAGGTTCTAGAGAATTACTCCTGGCCTGGAAACGTCCGCGAACTTGCCGGCGAAATGGAGAGGCTTGTCTTGTACGCCGAGGAGAACGGGCACATGACGGTGGATCACATCAGTGAACACATCCGCCCGGTCAGCTCCCCGCGCGCGGACTCTGAAAAGCGGTCGGGTGAGAATCTCGAGTTATTATTGGAAGACTACGAGAGGCGAGTCATCACTGAGACGTTGAAACGCAACGATTGCAACGTTGCCCGGACAAGCGAAGCGTTGGGATTGGGCTCGCGACAGACCCTTTATAAGAAGATTAAGCGCCTGGCCATCGACATCACCGACTTCCTTCAGGAAGATACCGAGCCCGGCTTGCAATTTCGCAGCGAACGCAACTAATCGACTGAGCACCAGATAGTTCCGAGCATTCGAGAGCACCTCTCGAATGCTTTTTTTTGTGCGCCAGAGGGCGGTGTCGCCGCGTCGGATACATGCAACTATGAGGTTGTTAACTTCGGGCGACACGAGCAAACGTCCTGCAAAAGCGACCTCAACAACTCTCACAACCCTTCTTCCCCTGCCTGCCTCCCTTCCTCTTGTTAACGCGAGGCGACAACTTCGACAGGTTGATCAGCCAAATACGTGCCGTTTGCTCACCTTTATGGGTTTTGCAGCTGATGGCACACCTCTTGATAAGGACATGTTCGTCGCGAGGCAACGACGCGTCGCGAGGAAAGAGAAGAGGGTGTGAAAAAAGATCTCATGAAGGCTCTAAACACAAAAGAGGTTGTTTCACTGGCAGTGATCGCAATCACCGCACCTGTACTCGCGCTGGGGGTTCTAATTGCGGCACGAGTCATGTTCGCGGATGGGAGCGAACTCATGCTGTTGGCACTAACTCTTTGTGGCGCCGTCGTGAGTGGAATCAACGGCTTTGGACGCCGCACGGTCCGGGCCGAGGCCCATTCCCGCAGGAGCCATACGGGACCACAGTCAAGCGTGGCCCTCAGATCATGAGTCTTACCTAGCAACATCGGGCGCTTTCTTTTGACGGGAAATGAAGGCAAACGAATTACCAAGCAATAACCAAACTAAAAGGAGCAAACAAATGATTAAGAAATTCTTTCGCGATGAAACAGGTCTTGAGTTGTCGGAATACGCCGTTGCCGCAGCCTTGGTTGCGATGGCAGTCGTCGCCGCATTTACAGCCCTTGGCACAGCCATCAGCGGTCGGATCAACAATCTGGGGACCACGATCACCACTGGCAAATAAGAACGATCCACGCAAAGGGCCCGGCGCGCTTTAGCTGAGGAAGATTTCGGTTAAAGCGCGCCAGCGGTCTTGCACCGGACGATTTGAGACTGGTTTGACTTTAACACCCGGCAGGAAAGCAGATGAAAACGTTTCTTACAAACGAGACCGGCCTTGAGCTTTCTGAATACGCCGTCGCCGCAGCGTTGATCGCAATAGCAGTAGCTGTTGCGTACTCCGCTCTCGGTGATGCTATTGGCGTCAGGCTCAACGAGCTCGTTAACCGGGTCAGCGGCTCATAACCAAAATCACACAAGAGCAAAACAGCATCATGCAGCGGTTTGTCGAACTAATGAAATGACCGAAACACTCGTAAACATAACGCTTCTGATACCGCTGGCGATCATCATCGCTTACTACGATGTTCGCTATCGTCGCATTCCTAATGCGTTTGTATTAGCGACCCTGGCCGCGGGCATTGCCATAAACGCAGTCTTTGCAGGACTCCCAGGTATCGCCGCGAGCTGTGCAGGATGCGCCCTCGGGTTCGCTTTGATGTTCATGCTTCACGTCTTCGGCGCAATGGGTGCAGGAGACGTCAAGCTTTTCGCAGCGATTGGGGCGGTAACGGGTTCCGGGTTGGTAGTACCGACTTTCATAGTCGTGATTCTAACCGGTGGGGTGCTTGCAGTCGTTTCGATGGTTCGTGCAGGGATGGTGAGGACTACGATGCATCGCGTGCTGCAGATATTCGTAGGGATGTTACCAGGCTGGGAAATGCCGAAGTTTGCCGTGCCCACCGACCGCAGACACACGCTACCGTACGGCGTCGCCATAACGATGGGAAGCATTATTTCCATGGCTATCTTTCATATTTAAACGCCTTCGCCCGGTTCACAGCACTTCTAATTTGGTCAACTGAAAACACGGAGAGTCAATTATGCGAAACAAACGTTTTTTTATCGTCTTAGCCGGTGCACTCCTTTTCGGACTGCTTGCTGCAGTTTCCGTTAGTCGTTATTTGTCGAGCGCACAGGCCTACACCAAGAACCTCAACCGTGTTGCCGTTGCCAAGGTCGCGATTCCCATCGGTACAAAGATCATTCCCGAGCAGGTAATGATGGTCCAGTTTCCCGCGGAGTCGACCCCGGATGGCGCCTTTGACTCGGTTGAGAAGCTAACCGGACGAGTCGTCGTTACCAACATCGCTCCTCGCGAACCAATTACCGAAGCAAGGCTTGCTCCGGAAGGAACAGCGGGCGGGCTGTCCGCGGTAATCCCTGAAGGCTACCGGGCAATGACGGTGAAGGTTGACGATGTGGTCGGCATCTCCGGCTTCATTATGCCGGGCACCCTCGTAGATGTTGTAGTAGTTATCGACCCCGCCGATAGAGCCGGAATGCAGGATCCGATTTCCAAAATCGTCCTACAAAACATCAAGGTCCTCGCAAACGGCCAGAACATCGACAAACCGGAAGATCAACGTGAAGCCAATAGCGTCAAGGCGGTCACGTTGCTGGTTACGCCCGAGCAGGCCGAAAAGCTCGCCCTGGCTGCGAGCGAAGGGAAACTGCAGCTCGTCATGCGCAACTCGATCGATCAGGACGACGAGCAAACGAGTGGCATCAATAAGCGCGCGCTGCTGGGTGGCGAACGCGCTACGCCAGCGCCAGAACCAGGTTCGTTAAAGAGCGAACGACCAACTCCAAGGCCGGTGTCGCGACCAGCTCGCACCGAACCAAAGCCGGCAGCACCACCAGTTCCCGCACCTCCGCGTGCCTCGGTTGAGATGATCGAAGGCGCGAAGAAACGCAGTGTAGATTTTCCGTAAAGGAACCGAAGACGTGCGCTGCAGGTGTCAATACTAAGTCAACCGTTTTAGCAAAAGGAGCTAAAGATCATGCACAGCCGTTCCCCAATCACGCGCCGAGTAAGTTTGTTGCTGGCGTCATTGATGATCGTTCTTATTAATTCCATCGGTTACGCTCAGACGGCCTCTTACCAGGCATCCTTCAAACAAAATAAAGAGGCTGTGGCGGTCAACGTACTGGTGGGCCAATCGCGGGTGATCAATTTCGATAAAGCCGTTGGTCGCTTCTCGGTCTCCAATCCGGAGATTGCCGAAGCGGTCCTGGTAACGCCGAACCAGGTACTGGTAAACGGCAAAGCCTTCGGACAGGTTAACTTCATCGCCTGGGAGCAATCTGGCGGCGAATATCTTGTCTTCGATGTTTTTGTGCGGGGTAATCTCTCGCTAATCGATTCGCAGATTCGGGCGCTGTTTCCGAAGGATGATATCCGCTTGAGCCAGGCAAATGGTTCAGTGGTCATCTCAGGCAGCGTAACAGATCCGAAAGTGGCGGCGCAGGTTGACAGCGTGGTCCAGGCGGCCGGCTTCAAGACGGTTAACATGCTCGCCTCGCCGGTCAATAACATTGCCCAGGTGCAGTTGCAGGTTAGAGTCGCCGAAGTCAACCGTAACAAGCTGCGTGACTACGGGACGTCCTTTACATCGGTTCCGCCAGGCGGCACTGCCGGTTATATAAACAGCGGTGGCGGACCGAGTTCACTGGGCAGCACCTCAACCAGCACCGCTGGTGCGGCGCTGGAGAGCGTGATATCTCCCGCCCTCAACCTGTTTCTCTTCAATAGCGCGATCAATACCGCTGCTATGCTTCGCGTGTTGCGGACTCAAGGCGCGTTCCGTGAATTGGCTGAACCCAATCTGATCGCGATGGATGGGCAGCAGGCAAGTTTCCTCGCCGGTGGCGAGTTTCCGGTGCCGGTGGTCCAGGGAGGTTCCGGTGGTGGCGGTCTGGCGATGACCGTGGTGTTCAAAGAATACGGTGTTCGTCTGAACTTCAAACCCACCATCCTTGATGAAGACCACATTCGTCTCGAACTCGAGCCGGAAGTTTCCACGATTGATTTTGCCAACGGCGTAAAGTTCAACGGCTTCGTGATCCCGGGTCTGCGAACCCGCCGCGCGAAAACCGGGGTTGAACTTCGAGACGGTCAATCCTTTGCTTTGGCGGGATTACTCGACAACTCTGAAACGAAAACGTTGTCTAGAATTCCCGTCGTCAGTGACATCCCTGTCATCGGAGCCTTATTCAAGTCCAAATCGTTCGAGAAGCACGAGACCGAGCTGATGTTCATCGTCACCGCTCAACTCGTGAAGCCATTGAACCGCGACGACGTGCCGCAGATGCGCGGGGTCGACGGGTTGAAGAATGGATCGCCGCTCGGTATCGAGCCCAAGGGTGAGGGGATTCAGGGCCGGACCGGTTTCTCAGTGACGGGCCAAAGCAGCGAGGAGAAGCCAGCTGTTGATCCGAAGGCGGCTCAGCCGGCCAAAGCAGTTGAACCCGCTGTGGATCCGAAAACAAAGAGCGGAACGGAAACCAGCACCGGTTCTTCGACGGGCACATCTTCCAACACCACTCACGGCAATCCTGCGATTCCCGTGGCGCTTGTTATGCCTACTGATTTCGGCCCTCAACCTCTCAAACCGTAGTTAAGTCACCCTTGTGGAAAGAGGAGGCAAAAAAATGAACAGGTTGACCCAAAGAAAGAATAGAAAAAAAGAGCGTGGCTCGATTTTGGCAATGGCGGCCATAGGCATGCTCTCGGTTTTGCTGGCAGTTGGTCTTGGGGTTGATATCAGTCATTTTTATGTTGTCAAGGCTGAACTTCAAAACGCAGCTGATGCTTCAGCGCTTGCCGCGGCATCGGCGATCAACTCAAACCCTAGTGGAATTATAGAAGGGACAAACCGCGCCATTCAGGCGATGAACTCCTATGAGTTCAACAACACTAACATCGTCTTCTCCGCAAGCAATGTAACCTGGTCTAAAAACCTGGAAAGTGGCTACATGAGCGTTGCGGACGCGTCCTCGCCTGAACAAGCGCGCAACATCCGCTTCGTGAAAATAACAACTCCGGAGAGTCCTGTCGGCGTTTCCTTTGCGGCGGCGGTCCTGGGCAGCAGCCGAAACCTTTCAGCTAGCGCCACTGCTGGCCTTTCAGTGCCGCTCAACGTTACATGTAATTTCATTCCCCTGTCGGTCCTCATCGATGACGACACAAGCTTGTTAGTGCCTGGTCAGGTTTACACGATTCGAGCCGACACTGGCGGTTCACCATCGCCGGGAAATTATCAAATACTTGCCGTGGCCGGACGCGGTGGAGTGGACGTCGGATTCGGCATCGGCGCGGGTGTCGATGCTTGTGCCAAGGCAGGAGAAGAATATAGCGTGGATACAAAGCCCGGTTTGACGTCCGGCAAGGTCCGCACTGGTATTAACTCACGCTTCGATGATTACTCGGGAAGCCAGTTGGATCCCAATCAGGAGCCGCCCGATACCAATGTCAAAGAGGGTATTTCCTGGGCTGACTACAGCAAATATCTGGGTTGTGGACGCCCGGGGGCGATCAGTTGTGATTCACAGTTCGTCAGAGCGCCCTCGCATGACGGCGTTGATATGCGTCGTGTCGTGCTGATACCGCTGGTGAAAATTAGTGAATATGATCAGGGTCGCGACGTAGTTAGGTTTTTCAGGTTTGGCGCATTCTTTCTCAAAACCAAAGCGGGCAGTGGTAATAGCGGAGACATTCAAGCCGAATACATCGAAGACCGTATCGCTGTCGGCGAAGGCGGATACGATCCTACCGGCGCTGCCGGCGATCCCCTGTTGGCCGCTCCAGTGCTTTACAAATGAAGGGTTGTGAAAGATGAACCACCGAATTCGAAAGGTTCGCATGCGGGGCAGGCTTCGCCGCTTGCGGCATCTACGCGCACTTGCGCGGAATGAACGAGGCGTTCAGCTCGTTGAACTCGCGATCGTTCTGCCAATACTGCTGATTCTATTTGCAGCCACAGCGGAATTCGGACGCTACTTTTATGAATACACAACGTTGGCCAAGGCTGCACGAATTGGCACACGTTATCTGGTGACGGCGAAGGTCAACTGTTTCGAAGCCACCCAGGCAAAAAGGCTGGTTGTTTACGGCAATACAGCGGGTACCGGAAGTCCATTGATAGACGGTCTGACTACCGATAACGTCACCGTGACGCCAAACGACAGCACGAGTGACGTTTGTCTGGGGGGTGCGCCGGGTGTGCCCGACACCATTACCGTTCGGATTACAGGGTTCAAACATCAATCGATATTCTCTTTAGGGTCGTTGATCAACAGCAGTACTTTTTCGCTGAACGTCGATGTCAAGCCTAGCGTGACAATGCGCTACCTTCTGACAACGCCTCTGGTTTAGGAGACAAGGAAGATGCGAACAACCAGAAACAGAAATAGTCAGCGAGGTGCGACGTTGGTTGAATTTTCGATCGCGGCAACCGTCTTTCTCATGACGATGTTTGCAGTGCTCGAATTCGGACGCGCGCTCTGGACACATAACGCGTTGACAGATGCCGCTCGCAAAGGCGCGCGCTATGCGGTTCTCCACAGTCAAGGCGACATCGACGCCGTGAAGAACGTAGTGGTCTACGGAGACCCGGCGGGCGGAACAAATCCAGTCGTTGACAACCTCAGCACGACAAATGTCAATGTGGTTTATTCAGATTTCAAGCTTGATGGTGGAACAGTGCAGGTAACAATTACTGACTACCGGTTTCACTTTGTTATTCCGATTATAGGAACCGAAATTCAAATGCCGAATTACACCACCACGTTGACCGGCGAATCCGTGGGAACGCTTCCACCTGTTCTCTAGACCAGTACAGCAAAGCAGAAAAAATGACTCAGCCACTTACAATCGTAGTTCTAAGCACCGGTCTTGATAACTTCAAGGAAATACGGACCGCTTTGTCGACCGACAGTCGTGTGCAGTTGCTGGCGGGTGGCAACGACGCTGAGCAAGTGCATGAAGAGATCATGCGGCTGAAGCCCGCCGCGGCAATCATTACGCTTGGTGCCAACTCGGATCAGGCAATCAAACTTATTCAGCGACTCGCTGCGGAATCGCCGAAAACTGCGGTCATCTCTGCCGCGAATAACGCCGCGCCCGATCTCTTGCTGCAAAGTCTGCGGGCAGGAGCACGTGAGTTTCTCAAACTGCCAATCAGTGCGGAAGAACTCAAGACAGTGTTGGATCGTGTGGCCGACTTTAGCGCAGGCCAGGTTGAAGCGCCCAGGAAAAAGGGCCGCATGATTGCGGTCTTTTCGAGCAAGGGCGGTTGCGGTACAACCTTCATCGCGACCAATCTTGCGGCCTCGACCAACGCGCGAACCGTCCTGGTTGACCTAAATCTCCAGGCTGGCGATCTGCCACTGTTTCTGGGTGTGGATCCGAAGTATTCATTCGCAGACATGGCGGAGAACAAAAACCGCCTGGACGATGCTTTGATTAATAGCTTCGTCACGCCCTATTCCTCGAAACTCTCACTTCTCGCCGCGCCCAAAGAGGCTGACTCTGCAGATGAAATCGAACCGGAGCATGTCTTCGAGGTATTACAGCGATTACGGGAGTCGTATGAATACGTTGTGCTCGATCCGCAACACACCTTTGACTCGATAACGTTAGCGGCCCTCGACCAGTCAGACGAGATCGTTCTGATCCTGACGCTGGACATACCAGCGATTCGCAGCACGCAGAGGGCGCTCGAAATTTTTGATCGACTCGGTTACCCACGTAAGAAGATTCGCATTGTCGTCAATCGTTGGAGTAAACAAATCGATCTCGATCTGCGACAGGTTGAGAAGTTTCTGGGAGAGCCGGTGATAGGATTTGTGCCAAGTGACTACCAAACGGCAGTCACCTCGATCAACCTGGGCCAGCCGCTGGTTCTATCCCAGGCAAACTCCAAAATTGCACAAGAGATCAGGCGCGTGGCGAGAACAATCGGCACGAGCGCCGTTAGCGTGCCGGAGCCACCAGCGACGCGACGGACTATCTGGAACTCAGTCTTCAAACGGGAGCAATCGCAGAATCAGTTTGAGCTTCAAGTAGGTAGCACAGACTTCAGTCTGTGAGTCTCGTAACTTTGCAGAGGATAAACAGACGTCGTGTCTGTCTACTAAAAACATATGGCACTTCGAGAAAGACTAATTAGAGAAACGGTTGGTGGTCCTGCCGGCAATGGGCAGGAGAGCAGCGCCCATTCATTCCAGGAGATGAAGTCCCGGCTGCACCGCGCTCTCATTAACCGCATGGACTTGACCAAACTGAGAACGCTGGCGCCTGAACAAGTGCATGCCGAGGTTTCCCGCCTAGCAGAAAGCGTCCTGGCGCAGGAAGCGATGCCGCTTTCCGCTTCCGAACGTGACCGTCTCGTCAATGATGTTCAGCACGAACTTTTCGGGTTAGGACCGCTTGAACCGTTGCTCGCAGACCCAACCATTTCGGACATCCTTGTCAACTCGCACGGTACCATCTATGTGGAGCGTCGCGGCAAACTCGAAGTCACCAATGTTGCTTTCAAAGACGACGAACACTTGATGCGGGTGATTGAACGCATCGTTTCATCAGTCGGCCGGCGCATTGATGAGTCGTCGCCAATGGTTGACGCCCGTTTGCGCGATGGTTCGCGTGTTAACGCGATCATTCCGCCGCTTTCACTCGATGGCCCCGTACTTTCTATTCGCCGTTTCGGAGCCGAACCCCTCCGCATGAATTCGTTGATTGAGAACAAAGCTCTCACCAGAGATATCGCGGACATGCTGGAGATGTGCGTCAACGCCCGGCTTAACGTCCTGATTTCCGGAGGCACAGGAGCAGGCAAGACGACTATGTTGAACGCGCTGTCGGCTTACATTCCGGAAGACCAGCGCATAGTCACAATTGAAGATTCAGCGGAGCTTCAGCTGCAACAACCACACGTGGTGAGGCTGGAAACGAGACCACCGAATATCGAGGGTAAGGGCGAAGTGACTCAGCGAGATCTCGTCCGCAATGCGCTGCGCATGCGGCCCGATCGCATCGTCATCGGTGAGGTGCGTGGCGGCGAAGCTATCGACATGTTGCAAGCGATGAACACCGGTCACGATGGAAGTTTGACAACTATTCACGCGAACACGCCGCGCGACGCTCTGGCCCGTTTGGAAACGATGATTCAGATGACCGGAATGCGTCTTTCGGATCGCGCGATGCGTCAACAGATATCAGCGGCTATCAATCTCGTTTTGCAAGTAGCGCGTCTCTCCGATGGCACAAGACGCGTCACGGCGATTTCCGAAATCACAGGCATGGAAGGCGAGACCATAACGATGCAGGAGATTTTCCTGTACGAACGTACCGGGGTCGACAGCCAGGGGCAGGTCGTCGGTCGCTTCCGTCCCACCGGTATTCGCCCGCGCTTTGCCGAACGGCTCAAGGCCTGCGGACTTCAACTGCCACGAGTCTTCTTTGAGGAAGTGTAAACGATGCTGATCTCCTTCTTAGTATTCCTCTTCGGAATGTTCCTGGTGCTTGGCGCATATCTGCTGACCACGCAGGGAACTGAGGCCAAGCGCGCGCGCCTGCAAAAGCGGCTCGCGGAAGCATTGATGCATTCGGCCCATACGGAAGATGTGGAAGTTGTACTGGCACGCAATGAACTGATGAGCGAGATCCCCTGGTTGAATCGCTCGCTCATTCGGATGCAGGCCGCTTTGCAGTTGAAGCGGATGCTGGATCAAGCTGACCTGCACATCACGCCATCTCGCCTGGTAATGTTCTCAGCTATGGCTGGAATTTTGGCGGGGCTGGCGGCCTCAGTGATAAGCATATCCATTCTCTTAATTTTGGGCGCCGCTATTTTAGCTGCCGCAGTTCCGTTCGTTCACGTTTGGTGGAAACGCAAAAGGCGCTTTGACGCGTTTTTGGAGCATTTGCCTGACGCACTCGATTTGATGAGTAGAGCACTCAGCGCCGGTCATGCCTTCTCAGAAGCCTTACATATGGTTTCTGCCGAGATGCCGGATCCGATAGCTACAGAATTTCGCAAGACGTATGAAGAACAAAACCTTGGTCTGTCGCTCAAGCTCGCTTTGGAGAATCTAACCCAGCGAATGCCACTCTTAGATCTGCGCATGTGCATAACCGCCGTGTTGATTCAGCGTGAAACTGGCGGCAACCTCGCGGAGATTCTTGAAAAGGTGGCTTACACGATTCGCGAACGCTTCCGCATTTTGGGCGACCTGAAAACGCTGACCACCAGCTCCCGGTTATCTGCCTGGTTGTTATGCGCACTGCCGATATTTGTGACCTTCATGATCACTTTTTTGAATCCCGAATACATGTCCATTCTTTGGAAGGACCAACGCGGCCATTACTTGATTGCAACCGGACTCGGTCTGCAAATCACTGGCATGCTTATCGTGCGCAAGATTTTGAGGATAAAAATTTGAAACTGGATAGTAGTCAGTGGTCAGTAGTCCGTTTCCAGAAACCGACCGCGACCGACCAGCTATAAACGCCACTTACCACTATCCCCTAACCACCAACCCAAAATAAATGGACTACTGACCACTAACTACTAACTGACCGCCGGCAGACGACCATGCTCATATTGATTACTATCTCAACCTTCGTTTGTATCTCGCTCGGCTTGATGGGAGTTTACTGGCTCCTATACAAGCCTCAGAGTGCCACAACTGAGCGCCTTAAGAGGCTCGGTGAAAGAGCGCCCAGTGCGGCCGGTGCTCCAATCTCGCTCGATGAGAATAAGCCGGCGTCGGAGCTGGCTGAACGCATTGCTTCCCCATTTAACCGTCTGCTGCCGCCCTCGGCGGCAGAAGCTCGGAAGTTACAGAAGCAATTAATGCAGGCCGGTATTCGCTCGTCCACTGCTCCTGGTCTTTATCGCGCCATCCAGATAGCAACAATGGCGGGTCTCCCCGCAATAGTCGCGTTCGCTTGCGCGCTTCTGGCCCGACCGCTCAGTGGCGCACTCCTTTGGATTCTAACCGCTTTTGTCATTGGGTTTTTTCTGCCGCGCTACGCGCTGCGCAAGATGATCCGTTCGCGGCAACAACTGGTGAGCTGGGGACTTGCCGATGCTTTGGATCTAATGGTCATTTCAATTGAGGCTGGGCTCGGCTTGAACGCGGCCATGATGAAGGTCAGTAGTGAATTGAAGGACGTGCATCCTGACATTAGTGAAGAGTTTGAGTTGGCGAACCTGGAGATAAGAGTCGGGCGAGAACGTGATGAAGCCTTGCGCAATCTCGCCGAGCGAACCGGAGTCGACGATCTTCGCAGCCTGGTGGCGATGCTAATTCAAACAGATAAATTTGGCACTTCAATCGCTAAGGCGATCCGCGCCTTTTCCGATTCACTGCGAACCAAGCGCAGGCAACGCGCTGAACAAGCAGCGCAAAAGGCGGCGGTAAAGTTGCTTTTCCCGCTCGCGTGTTTTCTGTTCCCGACGCTCTTTATTGCACTCCTCGGCCCTGCGGCCCTGCAACTAATTGACACTTTCGCCAAGCTGTAAGAAGGAGTCGGACCATGAACAAACGAAGACTACTCGCTATCCTTATTGCAATCGCTCTAACCCTGGGTGCCACAGTCATGTGGAGCGCTTCCACCATCGAGCGCGACGGCGACACGGACGCCAATGCCATTGAAGACTCGGGCTCATACGCAGGTAACGCGACCGAGCAGAAGAAAGGCGGAAACAAAGTAGTAAAGATACTTGCAGCGCCCTTCAAAGCTTTCGGCAAGCTGTTTGGTCACAAAGACGACAACCGCCTGCAGCGCATGACCGAGAAGGATGCGGCGAAGTTTCAGAGTGTCGGCGTTTCGCGGGTTGAAGACAGCCGCACACCCGAACCAAAGAAGCTGGCATTGGCGAACTCGGCGAAGGAGCACCTCGCCAATGGTCGTTCGTATCTATTGAATGGGCAGCTCAACGAGGCCATCTCTGAACTGTCGACCGCCGCTTCTCTGGATCCGAAGCTTACTGAGGCACATAACCTGCTCGGCGTTGCGTACGACAAGAAAGGCCTGTCTGACCGCGCTAAAGACTCTTACGAGCGAGCGGTCAAAGTTGAACCAGAGGATGCGCAGGCCTTAAACAACCTGGGTTTTTCTCTGTACCAGAATGGAAACTATCGCGCTGCTGTCGATCGTTTGAAGCGGGCCGTCAAGTTAGCGCCTACCGACGAACGCATTCTGAATAATTTAGGTCTTGCGCTGTGTCGCCTTGGCAAGTTTGACGATGCTTATAGGCACTTTGCGCGCGCAGCAGGTCCTCTTACCGGAAGTCTGAACACCGCTCGCATGCTCGAGAGGTTTGGCCGCGAGGACGATGCAATCAAATACTATGAAGAGGCTCGTCGTATCGATCCTGCTTCAACCATGGCGTTAAGACGTCTCGCCGATCTCTACAAACGAACAGGCAGAGTTGAACAATCCCAGGCAGCGAGCAACGCGCTGGCCGGTAGTACAGGTTCTGCTACGGCCCAGTCTTCGTCGATGGGAAGGTAGCTTTAGCTAAGAAGGCAAACTTGCCGGTCCACGAACGTAACGATTCAGGAAAGTGAACATTCGTCATGTCGCAAACAACCATCTTTTCTCGCGCTGAAGTAGAGTCAATGGGGCCACCTGTGCCTGAGGAGATAGCAGACCTGGGCATTGGCGAAAGCTTTCTTTGTGACCTGGCGCTCAAGCACGTCGCGATGGTTCCCGAACCAACCACCGCCGCTATTGCGGAACGAATCCATCTGCCTCGCGCACTTACTGAAGAGATACTCGAGAAGCTCTTTCGAGAAAAGCTAATTGAAGTACGTTTGCAAACCGCCTTTGGCTCAACGCGGTATGGCATGCTGGATCGTGGCTGGGAACGCCTGGCGCGATTGCTTGCGATTTGCGGCTACAGCGGAGAGGCTCCGGTCTCGCTGGATGACTACGCACACATGATGCGTCTACAGTCGATACCGTCGCATCCGGCATCATTAGATACCGTCCGCTCTGCCTTTCATGATCTGATTCTGCCCGGGTCGCTCCTCCAAACGCTCGGCTGCGTAATCAATTCACGGCGATCGCTCTTCCTGACTGGTTTGCCTGGCACCGGAAAAACCGCAGTCGCGGAGCGCATCAACAACGCCCTGCCAGGTGCGATTTGGATCCCTTACGCCATCGAGATTGATGGTCAAATCATCCGCGTCTTTGATTCCCACTGCCATCGAATCGCGTCCCCGGACGTTACTCCGGCTGAGTATGACCGGCGCTGGGTGCTCATCAATCGACCCCTCGTCGTCGTTGGTGGTGAACTGACACTCGAAAATGCAGACCTGACCTGGAGTGAGGTCGCAAAGTTCTACGAAGCACCATTTCAGATGAAATCAAATGGCGGGACTCTTGTGATCGATGACTTCGGGCGCCAGCGGGTCGCGCCTCAGGACCTGCTTAACCGCTGGATCGTACCGCTTGAACGCCGGGTCGACTTTCTTTCATTGCACACCGGAAAGAAGATTGAGGTACCTTTCGAGCAGTTGGTAGTGTTTTCAACCAACCTCGACGAAAACGACCTCGCGGACCAGGCATTCCTGCGACGAATGGGTTACCGCGCTCGTGTCGAGCCTCCCACTCCAGCAGCTTACTCCGAGATTTTCAAACGTCAGGCTTACAACCGTGGTATCCGCTACAGTCAGCCTGTCTTGGACCATGTGCTCAATAAATACAAGACAGAACGGCGGCAAATGAAGGGTTGCGAACCGCGTGACCTGCTTGATCGCTCGACGGATATCTGCCTCTTCGAAGGGCAGCCACTCGAATTAACACCACATATTTTGGATATCGCCTGGCGCAATTACTTTGGAGCATCGCATTCGTTCGCGAATGAAAACCTCCAGGACTCGATTGTTAAAAGCACTTCTGCCGATCCCCTTGAACTATAACTCCGGGACTTTGACTGTAAGGAGCGGCTATTTGGCCCGCCGAAAAAGGATTTGTTTACGGCCGGGCTTCTGCTTACTAAACGATGAACGAAGCAGGAGGTGTTATGAAAACCCCCCGATATCTAATTCTGACTTTTGGGCCGAGCGTGCTGGCACTGTTGGTTTCTGGCTCGGCTTTTGGCCAAAGGGACCTCGAGCACGCGCCGGCAGCTACGGCAAATGAGACTTCGCACGCGGTTCGCTTGAAGATGGCGGATGGAAGCTTCATCGTAGCCGACGAGGCATCGGAAAGTGAGCAAGGGATTTGGTATCGGCAAGGCGGCATGAATCACCTGGTCGAGCGAACGCGCGTCAAGACAATTGACCGTGATGCTGGCGCCAGGACAAGGCAGGAACCCCAGGTTGCGAAGGTTGTAGTAGCCGATAACGCGAGCAAGTCGGATAGTTCAGCGAGTTCCATTGACCAACCCGTTTGGATTTATCTGGTTGGTGGAGCCCGAGTTGAAGCGGACAACGTAACGGAGTCTGCGGCGGGCGCCTGGTATCGGCGTGGCCCCCTTTCGGTTTTCGTTGAGCGAGCTCGAATTGATCATATTGAGCGCGAAGTGGAAACTCTGGCCGAATCCAACTCTTCTTCCAAAAAAGCACGTGGTTGGACGACCGGCAGTGGGAAGATTGACAGTCTTATCAAACAGAGCGGCACGAAGTATGGCGTCGATCCCTATTTGATTTTCTGCGTGATGGAACAGGAGTCACATTTCAACGCGCGTGCTCTATCGCCAAAAGGAGCTCGGGGATTGATGCAGTTAATGCCCGGTACGAGCGCGCGATTCGGCGTCAGGCGTCCTTCTGATCCAGCGCAGAACATAGCCGGAGGCACGCGCTATTTGAAACAGCTGCTGCAACGGTTTGACGGCCGAATTGATCTGGTTCTGGCAAGCTACAACGCTGGCGAAGGAGCGGTCCTGAAATTTGGCCGCAAGGTGCCGCCCTATCGCGAAACTCGCAATTATGTAAAACGAATTAGCTTTCGCTATCGCCAACCGAAACCGACGGCCCCCGCCAAGAGTGAGGTTGCAACTGTGGGAGCAGCCCTGTAAGCTTGGTTTACTTTCAGAAACCACGGAGGATCGACCGAAAGAAGTATGAAAAGTATCCTCGTCCGACTCACTCTAATCACGACCATCTCTTGTGCAACATTCTTTTCCACCCAGGCGCAGCAACCGGCAGACGTGCCGCTGACTAACTCAGCTGTAGTCAAGCTAGTGCGCGCCGGTTTTCGAGAAAAGACAGTCATTGCTATCATTCACAGCCGGCCAAACCGATTCAATCTCGACCCTGATAAACTAATCGAGTTAAAGCGCAGTGGGGTCAGCGAGAACATCATTCTCGCGATGTTGTCCCAGGACGAGTCGTTTGTTATCTCTGATGACGACTGGACGGACGATTCGAAGTTCAGAATAAACAAAGACAAGTCAGGGGACGGGCAGCCTGGTGGTTCCGATATCTTTGGAAGCAGCAGCGGATCGAGCAGTCGGAATAATGGGCGAGGCCTGGGTGGTGCCAATCAGGACAACACGACGACGACCGGAAGTGCTACCGTTAGAATTTTGCGTCCTCCTACAGAAGCCGGCGGCGGCGGTCAGGCAAAGTTAGAGAAGACGCCGACCCTGACTAACGAGTCTGTGATCAAATTAGTCGAAGCGGGATTTTCGGAAGGAACGATTATCAAGAGAATTGAAGACTCACCGGCGGAATTCGATCTTTCCAGCGCCAAGTTAGAAGAGCTGCGCAAGCGACGCGTTAGCGAGGCGATTATCGTCGCAATGACTGACGCGATGGGCGGTGAATCGGGCTCAAAACAAACAGCGCCAGGCCGAACGAAAGGGGAGTAGCGCCGTGCGCCCCAGTAGTGTCATTGTTCGGTTTCTCCTGACGCAGCCTGCGGTGCTGTTGTTCGTACTGCTCTCCTTCCTGTCGGCCGGCGTTTCGGCGCAGTCCAAACTACCAACTCCAACTCCTCCACCTCAACAAGAAGAACAGGAGATCGATCCCGATGACGTGATCTCCGTCAACACCACTGAGGTGTTGTTGCCGGTGACTGTCCGCGATAAGGGCGGAGTGCTGGTGAGTAACTTGACGCGGAAAGACTTTCGCGTTTTTGAGGATGGTGTGGATCAACCCCTGAGCGATCTTAGCTTACGACAGGTTCCGGTGGATGTTGCTCTAATCGTTGACGCCTCATCGTCGGTCGCAGGAAACCTAGACGACTTTCGCAAGGCTGCCGAAGGGTTTGCTACACACTTGGCGGTTGAAGATCGCTTGAGTCTTATCCAGTTTGATGATCGGGTTGTCATGCTGCAGGACTGGACTGCCAGTCTGGTGCAGTTTCGCCGGGCCCTGAAGCGCATTGTGCCGGGAATGTTTACCCGGTTTCATGACGCGATGTTGTTGGCTTCTCGCGACCAGGCGCCTCGCGGAAATGCCCGGCACGCTATTATCGTGTTGACCGACGGTATCGACAGCGGGCGTGGCACCACCTTCGATGCTGCTTTGCGGGCTGCGCTTCAATCTCAAACAACAGTCTACGTAGTTAGCAACACTCAGATCGAACGGGCGCGTAAACAAGAGGAACTCGCAACATTACTATCCGGATCTGAATCCGCGGTCCGGTTCAACCAGCTTCGTATTGACGATTTGCGACTTGGACTTGCAGCGCTAAACGACAGTGAACGTAATCTC
Organism: Pyrinomonadaceae bacterium; assembly: GCA_036560225.1. Classification (GTDB taxonomy): domain Bacteria; phylum Acidobacteriota; class Blastocatellia; order Pyrinomonadales; family Pyrinomonadaceae; genus PSRF01. The sequence goes on from DATBRN010000096.1 coordinate 21,608, forward strand.
GAGCAGTTAACTGTGGCCACTGGCGGCCGCCTTTACCGACCAACCAGTTTTAGCGATCTAGAGAAGACTTACGCCGAAGTAGCTGACGAGTTGCGGCATCAATACACGCTTTACTATTCGCCGCTGAACACAAAGCGTGACGGCAAATTCCGTCGCGTGCGCGTAGAAACCACCGATCCTACCCATCAGGTCTCAGCCCGAGTCGGTTACTATGCTCCCAAGAGATGAACGTCACTCTGCGTAAGACTCTCCAAGCGGCAAGTAAGCAGCAAGTAAGCAGCAAGTAATAGGCAGTAAGTAAGCAGCAAGTAATGAGACCAGCTAAATAACCTCAGGGTAACGAAGGTGGGCTTGCCCCGCTCTTCGAGAACCTCTCCAGCCAGCAGAAATAAAATCAAGTTACTTAACCTCAGGGTGAGGAAGGCGGGCTAGCCCCCACTGGAGGGAGCAGACTGCAGCCAAGAGCAGAAAACCATTTTCCATATCACATTTGTCATTTGTCATTCTTCATCGGCAGTTTTTGCATTGCCAAATCGCTCTAGGCTGAGACGAATATAAGAAATGGTAAATGAGATATGACAAATGTGATATGGAAAATGGTTTTCTGCTCTTGGCTGCAGTCTGCCCCCTCCAACGGGGGGCAAGCCCACCTTCCTTACCCCGAGGTTATTCAACCGGTCTTATTACCTGCTGGCTGGAGAGCCTTTCGATCCACAAACGAGAGCCGCCGTGATAGGTGCTCATCGCATATTACATAAGCGAACGGAGACTCGGCCAAAATGCTACGCCATTCCGTGGAAAGGCGGCGGTGCGTCGTGTTGACACGCATAGGCAGATCCTGTAGGCTCCCGGAGTTACCCCGCCAGCAAGTCTAAGTTCAACTATTTGTCAGGTTAGGAGGTTTGGTGTGGTGGCGGCATGGTCATTGCGAATGAATCCAGCTAGTTTGCGGGGTACGTGTGCGTCCCCACCCTTGCGAGCGGCAATTCTTATTAAATATACGACAGGATCTAGAGGAGACAGGATGCGACTAATCAAGCGTGCGGAGAAGGGTCTGACGTTAGCAGCCGGCGGCGTACACGATATTCTTCGGTCAATTAATAAATACAAGCCCAACCCTTCGTTTACCCCCAAATGGTCGGATAAGCCTTTGCTCAAATCGTGGCAGAAGAGCAAGCCAACACTGGGCTGGCCGCGAACGACGGATTCGCTTTGTCCAAACTGTGTAATTGAGGCCAGGGAATCAATTATCAGCGGTAAGCAAGACGTCAGCGTTCTAATTAATGAAAAGGTCGGGGAAATCAAAGCTCAAATCATCGAGCGCGATGGCGAAGTTTGGATGATCAAAGATTGTCCGATTCACGGGCACTTTGAGGACGTGATGGCGATCGATGTTAAGTTTCTGACGCACATCGAAAAGATGTTCCCAGGCCGCGACATCGATGCCCACGCCGACGAAAAGCTCCATAACCATGGCACTAGCACTATCAAATATGGACGCGGTGCTGTCCTGACCGTTGACCTTACAAATCGCTGCAACATGATGTGTGATCCATGCTTCATGGACGCCAACCAGGTTGGCTTTGTTCATGAGTTGAGCATGGACGAAATCCGCGAGATTCTGGATAACGCGATCTCGATCAAGCCGCGTCGCCAGATGTCAGTGCAGTTCTCAGGAGGCGAGCCCTCAATTTCCCCCCACTTTATCGAATCGATCAAATATGCCCGAAAGGTCGGTTACAACAGCGTTCAGGCTGCGACCAACGGAATCGAGTTCGCTAAGAGCAAGGACTTCTGTCGACAGGCGGCGGAGGCAGGTTTGCGTTACGTCTACCTGCAGTTTGACGGCGTTGGTAACGATGCCAACAGCCACCGCCAGGTCGGCAATCTGTTTGATGTGAAGATGCGGGCAATCAACAATCTTCATGAAGCAGGTGTGGAGATTGTTTTGGTTACGACGCTGGTGAACGGCATCAACAACGACCAGGTAGGATCGATCATTAGATTTGCCCTGGACAATCCGAAGAAGATTGCTTTCCTTTCTTTTCAACCGGTCTCGTTTACGGGACGCGACGAAGAGATCACCCCTCAGCGCCGGCTGCAACAGCGTTACACGCTTTCACACCTCGCACATGATGTGAAGAATCAGGTTGGAATAACCGAACCGACGCGCGACTGGTTTCCGTTATCACTAATGGGCGCCTTCGCGGATTTCGCGGATCTTGTCCACGGACCGCAAGCTGAATGGGGCCAGGTGTCATGCGGTTGCCATCCGAATTGTGGAGTAGGCACGGCGGTGATGGTGGACAAGGAAACACGCGAGATGCGTCCAGTCCCGGAGTTTCTAAACATTCCTGGCCTGGTCAAGGACATGCAGAAGATTACGGACGCAGCGCGCGGCAAGTGGATGTCGAATTTGATGATGGGATTGGCTCTTCTCAAGCATTACAACCCGTATAAATCGCCATCGCAGTTTACGCTTTACGAGCTCTTCAAGAAGTTTGACAAGTCTTTTGGCCTAACCGGCAAGGATTATGGCAAGGTCAGTGGCGATCGTTCGAAAAACGATATTGAGAAACGCCGCGCGGATCGTTGGAACTTCCTGTTCATTGCTGGAATGTGGTTCCAGGATCTGTTCAATTACGACTTCCGCCGCACCGAGATGTGCATTATCCCCTACGGTACCCAGGAAGGGGAGATTTCATTCTGTGCTTACAACACCGGCATCGGCTGGAGAAACATTATTGAGAACATGCACCAGAATGCGACGGTAGCGAAGTGGTATGAGGAACACGGCCGTCACGAGATTTTTGCTCGTGGCAAGGAAGTCGAACTGGCCGATAAAACGCACAACCTCGTGTTGAATCCTATTGACCTTGCGCGTCCAAACAAACCGGAGATGGAAGGGCCCAAGACCGCGCATGAAGAAGCGGTGTTGATGCGTAAGCTCTATCAGGAAATCGTTCTCAAGAAGCAACTCAATACGAAGGAAGCAGACAAGCCGGTTCAGATTCAAAGTCTCAGCCGCAAGAAACAGGAAACTGCCGAGCCCGCCCTGGTTTAGGTAGTGCTTCGCAGTTCATGAGAGCCCCGCGATCGTTCATGTTCGCGGGGCTTGCTTGTGTCGGTGTGTTGGTATCGTCGCTTTGGGAGTGATTGGGACGGCAGACTTGACCAGAGACGTTGACGGCGTGTTAAATAGCTAGGATACGGAGAAGACAACAAACTTTAGAAAGACGGGAAGCGAATGGCCATAGTTACCATTAATCAGGGTGAATCGATAGAAAGTGCCTTGCGTCGTTTCAAGCGCAAAGTAATGACCGAAGAGATCATCAAGGATGCAAAAAAGCATGCATTCTTTATTCCTCCCGGCCAGAAGGCAAAACTCAAGTCAGCCCTGGCGCGCAAGCGGAACAAGAAGAAAGGCCGCATGCGTACTACCCCCCGAGACTAATCGGACTAGTAGAGCCAACCTTTTGCACTCTGCACGTCAGTGTGCGCTCTCTCCAGTCGCGTTAGAGTCCATAGGATCGACATTGCCGCTCCCCGTGTGCTCTGAGGATTGGAGGTTTCGAATGATGGCGGTTGCAGGCCCGAATGCGGTGGGTTTGTTATGACGAGAATTCTGCTCACAAACGACGACGGAATCCACTCGAATGGTCTGATCAAACTTGAAGCGGCGCTCAAAGAAGTGGGCGATGTCTACGTCGTCGCCCCGGCCTCAGAAATGAGCGGCGCTTCTCACAGTCTTACCCTGGCTCGTCCCCTGCGAATTCGCCAGATTGACGAAAGACACTGGACAGTTGATGGCACGCCAACTGACTGCGTCACACTGGCTCTCAACAAAATTCTTTCTACCGAGGAACTGCCGGACATTTGTGCTTCGGGAATCAATCATGGTGGCAATCTCGGCGACGACGCGACCTATTCCGGCACAGTTGCTGGCGCGCTTGAGGCCACGATTCTGGGAGTGCCTGGTCTGGCGTTTAGTCTGGTAGCTCGAGAACACTTTGATTTTCGTGAGGCGGCTCAGTTTGCGATAGTAGCCGTGCGCAAGGTTTTGGCGGAAGGATTGCCGGAAGGTACCTTGCTCAATATCAATATTCCCGCTAAAGAGATTAAAGGCGTTCGTGTCACGCGTCAGGGAATCAAGAACGCTCGTCCGGTTATCAGCGAACACATCGATCCGCGCGGCAAGCCATATTTCTGGATTGGCGAAGAGTATTTCGGCAATAACTCTGCTGACGGAACTGATTACAATGCGATTGAGCTGGGTTACATCTCGGTGACGCCCTTGAAGAGCGACATGACCGACCATCGAGCGCTCACTGCAATTGAGAGCTGGAATTACTTAAAGGAGGAGTTGCTCCAAAAGACGTGAGCGAGCATAACGCCGCTACATTCGAATTGAAGTTTCGTGCAAACCACCGGCCGACAGCCCACAAATAGAAGCCCAGATTACGCCATTCCTCGCGAGCGAATGGTCGAGAGGCTTCGTGACCATTATAAAATCCGCGATCCAAAGGTTCTGGAAGCGATGCGATCAGTCCCGCGTCATGCTTTCGTTCCCGAAGCTTTGCAAGCGCGCGCTTATGGCGATCACGCGCTGCCGATTAGCGGCAGTCAAACGATATCGCAGCCCTATATTGTGGCGCGCATGACGGAGTTGCTCGAGATCAATTCCGAGAGTCGAGTGCTTGAGATTGGAGCCGGTTCCGGATATCAGACCGCCATTCTCGCGAAGGTTGCAGGTCAGGTCTATTCGATTGAACGAATTGCGAGCCTCGCGCGTGAGGCTCAAAGCCGCATCCGGCAATTAAGCATCTATAACGCAACTGTGAAGTGTTTTGACGGCACTCTGGGCTGGGCCGCTAACGCTCCATACGACGCAGTTCTAGTTGCAGCGGGCGGTCCAAATGTGCCGGAACCACTGGTGGCTCAGCTGAAAGTTGGTGGCCGGCTGGTGGTACCGATAGGAAACTCGCGAGAGTCGCAACGCCTGGTTCGCGTCGTGAAGGGTGTGACCGGGTATAAGCAAGAGGACCACGGCGCCTGTGCCTTTGTTCCGTTGATAGGCCAACATGGCTGGTCGACTTAAGTTTCGAGTTCCGAGTTTCGAGTTCCGAGTTTCCACTCAACCCGTTCCGTTTAGATAGGGCACTTGTGCCCCTTGGCGACGGGCGGACCAGTCCGCTTTCTAAACGGTTTGTGGTACTCGATTCTCAACGGCGCGGAACTCGGAACTCGAAACTTTTATTTAAATAATGATCGCACAAATACTAGAAAAAATATCCGCTTTAATAGTCGCCACGATTTCAATGATGGGTTATTCCGGAGTTGTCTTGTTGATGGCGATTGAATCGGCATGCATCCCTTTGCCTTCAGAAATCATCATGCCGTTTTCCGGGTATCTGGTGTCCACCGGTCAAATGAATCTCTGGGGAGTTGCCGTGGCGGGCGCTGTCGGTTGCGTGATAGGGTCGTTGGTCGCCTACTGGGTGGGCATGTACGGTGGCCGTCCGGTCATTGAAAAATACGGGCGCTACGTTCTGATTTCGCGTCACGACCTCGATATGGCCGACCGCTGGTTTTCGACCCACGGTGAGATCATTATCTTTGTCAGCCGCCTGCTCCCAGCTATTCGCACTTTCATTGCTTTTCCTGCGGGAGTGGCGAGGATGAACTTAAAGCGCTTCATCATTTACACCTTTGCAGGATCGTTGCCGTGGTGCTTGGGCTTGGCTTATGTAGGTCAGAAGCTCGGTGAAAAGTGGAACCAGGACGACACTCTCAAGACTTGGTTTCACCGTTTCGATTTTGTGATCGGGATCGCGGCGGTGTTGTTGGCTGGCTGGTGGATCTTGCGCCACATAGGCCACTTGCGTAGGGAAAGCTCCCCCGGGGAGAACTCTTCGGAGACTGGAACCAATCACCTAGTCTAAAAGTTAGCTCCCACACTGTTGTTTTTAGCAATTCGCATTGATACCTGCAATTCAATCTTCATCTGCGGCTTCGCCGCCGCACAGTGCGGTAAGGCTCTGCCTGGCTCTGCCTTACCGCGTCGTGTTTAAGAACACCGGAGGCTATGCCTCCTATGTATGAGGCGGAGCCTCAGGAGCCCGACGAGAACTGAGGAAAGGCTGAGCCTTTCCGCACTGTGCGGCGGCAAAGCCGCTATGGTTCCCTAAGTGACACATCTAGTTGACCTACCTTGACAATCAGACTTTCAGCTTTATAGTTGGGAACCGTCTTCCCGTTTCCATCGATCAAGAAACAAACAGGGAAAGGTCATTCACCCTCGCAAATCCACTATGAAGCGTTTCAAGCTTTGTTGTTTACTGTCTGTCGTTTCGATCGTTCTCCTCGCCGCAATTTCATTCTTGTTAACCACCTCGGCTCATATTCAGGCTCAATCACCGCCGAAGCCTACCCGTGAGGAAGCCTATCGCGCCAACAACATTGGTGTCGCGTTGCTGGAACAGTTCAAGTACAAGGATGCGGCTGATGCTTTCAGGCGAGCATTGCACCTCGACCCTAATCTGGTGTTGGCCCACATCAATCTCGGCATCGCACTCTATAACTTGCCGGACCTGACCGGCGCACAGCGCGAAGAACAAGGCGTCATCGCGGTAGCGCCGGCGACTCCCCAGCCTTATTACATACTTGGCCTTGTCGCGAGGATGCAGAACCGTCCGGAAGACGCCATCATCCAATTTCAGCGTGCACTGAAGATCGACCCCAACGACGTGGGCACTAACGTTAACCTGGGCCAACTCTACGCGCAACAACGAAAGTACCCGGAAGCAATCGCAGCCTTACAAACCGCGTTAGCCGCGGAGCCTTACAACACAACTGCTCTTTACAATCTCGGGACGGCACTAATTCGAGTAGGAAAGCGTGACGAAGGCCAGGCTGTCATTCAACGCTTCCAGGAGCTGCGCAAAAGTGGTGGCGGCACAGCCATCGGACAATCGTACTTGGAACAAGGTCGCTATGCTGAAGCTTTGGCTTCGACAGGCGCGGAGCCCGAGCTGATCGATCGTGCCACTCCGGCCGTCACTTTTACACCTGCGCAAGCGGCCATTGCCGCCCGGGCAGAGTCTGTGACGGCATCTCGGACTCCACTACTTGGGCGTCAATTCAGAATTGCGAGCTTGACTGATTCCACCCGACAAGAAATTGCTGCGGCCCTTGGGGGGAACGTAACCCTCTTTGATTTTGACGGCGACGGCGATCTAGATCTCTTTAGGGTCTCACCGACTGAACAGCTTCTTTACCGGAATGATGCCGGCAAATTTACAGACATTACTAATCAAGCGGGAGCTTTGAGCGCAAAGTTTACTGGCACCGGTGTAGGCGCGGTAGCAGGCGACTACGATAACGACGGCAAGCCCGATCTCTTTGTCATTCGGTCTGGTGGTCTCGCCCTCTATCACAACGATGGCGGGAAATTTTCGGACGTCACTTCGTCAGCGGGTATTCCCGCCTATCCCTACCTTCCTTCGTCAGTAGCTTTTGTTGACGTGGATCACGATGGCGATTTGGATATTTTCATTGCGGGCCTGGCCGATCTTTCCAAGGCACCGAAGGGCGGAGAGTCTGCGGTCTTTCCGGATGACTTTGCAGGCGCGCCAAACATGCTCCTGCGCAACGACGGCAACGGGAAGTTTACCGACATAACAGTGGCTGCGAAGTTGGATCGGATTGGACACTCGTTGGCAGTAGTGCCGACAGATTTCAACAATAGACGCGACGTTGATCTCCTCGTCGTCAATTACGGCAAAGCTCCGGAACTCTTCAGCAACCAGCGTGATGGCACATTTCGCAACGTCGCGAACGAAGTGGGGCTGGGCGTCGAGGGCCGTTGGACCAGCGCCGCGGCCGGGGATGTAAATAAGGATGGCTATACGGATTTCTTTTTTGGTCGAGCGGACGGACTGGGTTTGTTTGCGATTAGTGATGGACTGGAAAAGTTTAAGACCGTGGCGGCGCCGGCTGGATCAGAGGCGGCCCGCGTTGCCGAGTTCCTGGATTACGACAACGACGGCTTGCTAGATTGCCTGGCACTCACACCTAAAGGAATACGCGTCTGGCGTAACGTTGGCAACGGTTGGGTGGATGTCAGCGAGACCGCTGTTGCGCCCGCCCTTTCCACCGGGCCCTTGCAGGCCAGTGCGGATCCTGTCTTCGCCTCAGGCGACATAGATAGCGACGGCGATATTGACCTGATTACGATGTCCAAGTCGGGCGGATTAGTTGTTGCTTTAAATGAGGGCGGAAACAAGAACCGCTCGCTGCACGTTAAGCTGGCTGGAAAGGTCAGCAACCGCTCAGGCGTGGGCGCAAAGATTGAAGTGCGCGCAGGAAGTCTAATGCAGAAACTGGAATACTATTCTGCATCGCCCGCGCCTGCCCCCTCAGATCTTGTTTTCGGACTCGGAAAGCGCACGTCCGCGGATGCTGTCCGCGTGTTGTGGCCAGCCGGAATCGTCCAGGCGGAAACGGAATTCGCGAAAGCGCCAACTGCCACGGATGGGAAGCCTCCTCCTGCCATTTCGCTTTCAGTAACGGAGCTCGATCGTAAACCGTCTTCGTGCCCCTACCTCTATGCATGGAATGGAGAGCGGTTCGCGTTCATTACAGACTTCATGGGCGGCGGTGAAATGGGCCACCTCGAAGAACCCGGCCTTTACAACACTCCAGACCCGGATGAGTATGTGCGAATTCGCGGCGATCAATTAAAGGAGCGCAATGGTCGTTACGAGTTGCGCATGACTAATGAACTCGAAGAAGCGCTGTTCGTCGATCATGTGCAACTGATTGCAGTGGCCCACCCGCGGGATGTGGAGGTTTATCCGAACGAAGGGCTGATTAGTCCGCCGCTTCCGCCTTTCAAGCTTTTTGTCACTCGTAACGCGCGACCTCCAATCCTAGCTGTCGATGACCGCGGACACGACGTACTTTCGCGAATCGCGCAACTTGATCGCCAGTATCCGGACGATTTTCGCTTGCAGAAAATACGCGGTTACGCAGACGAACATACATTGACGTTGAAGCTCCTTGACGAACACTCAAGAGGCGGAACGCCCAAAACAATATCTCGTCCATCCCGGAGCATTGACGCTGTTCGTCCTGAAAGAATTGTCCTGCTGTTAACAGGCTGGACCAACTACGCATGGTCGAGCGACACCCTGGCCGCCTCACAAAGCGGCACCGAAATGACTCTCCCTGCGCTCCAGGTAAAGGACGCGCAGGGCCATTGGCGCACAGTCATTGAAAACATCGGTATTCCGGTCGGCCGTCCGCAAACGGTGACCGTTGACCTCACGGGCAAGTTCTTAACGGCAAACCGCGAGGTGCGTATCGTCACCAACATGCGGATCTACTGGGATCAGATCCTGGTCGACACCTCGAGTGGAAACTTCCCCTTGCAAATAACGCGGCTGGATCCCTTAGTAGCCAACCTGCGCTGGCGTGGTTTCTCTCGCGAGATCACACCAGACGGGCGCGAGCCGTTCAGCTATGACTACGAGCAGGTTTCATTCGCTTCACCCTGGAAAGCAATGATTGGTCGTTATACCCGCGAGGGTGACGTGCGTGAGTTGCTGCGCAAGTCGGACGATATGTTCGTCATCTCACGGCCAGGTGACGAAATTAGCCTGTCGTTTCCTGCCGACAAACTGCCGCCGCTGCCGCGCGGCTGGACACGAACCTTCTTGTTCTACGGAGATGGTTTCAGTAAAGAGATGGATATTAACTCAGCAAGCCCCGACGATATCTATCCGTTACCTTTTCATGGAATGACTAAATACCCATACGCGCAACCCGTACGTTATCCGATGACAGAGGCGCGACGTGCGTACTTAGAGCGATACAACACGCGGATCGTCACCGCGCAGGTGCCGTCAATAGATACTGTTTTGGTCGAATCCTTGGCGGAAGGACACTAATAGCTTGGAACAGATCAGATACTCGGTGGCTGCATGCCAGACGGATTTGCCGAATCCCATTGAGCGACGGGCGATGCGCGCCTCAACTGATCGAATCTTGTCGATGATAGATTCAGCTGTAGCGGGAAGCGCGCCTTTCCTGCCAGTTCGCCTCGTCGTATTTCCTGAATTCGCGCATGCTGCTCCGGTGTTTGAAACCGCCGCGGAATTGATCGAAAAACTTGCTATAGCGATTCCTAACGAACATACGGAACGGCTGGAACAGAAAGCTAAGGAACACGAGATCTACATTCAGAGCGGTTCAATGCTGGAAGTAGATTCGAAATGGCCTGGCGTTGTCTTCAATACGACCTGTTTAATTGGTCCGGACGGAATCCTCTACAAGTATCGCAAGGTGAACACGTGGATTCCGTACGAAGTGCACACCAGCCCGCACGATCTTCCAGGCTATGATGAACCGCTCTTCCCGGTTGCCGATACACCGATTGGGAAAATAGGTTGTGCCATTTGTTACGACTGGTTGTTTCCAGAAGCGCTCCGGCAACTGACTGCCAATGGGGCCGAGATATTGGTTCGGGTCTCCGCCTATATGGATCCCTGGGGAGCAACGGAACCCATGGACTGGTGGACCATTGTCAACCGCTGTCGCGCGTTGGAGAACATGGCCTACGTCGTGGCGGCAAATCAGGGCGCAAGCTTGAAACATTACCCGCCCTACTCCTGGCCGGGTGGTAGTCAGGTCGTGGATTTTGATGGTCGACTGATCGCCCAGGCATCACCAGGTCCGGGCGAAAGAATCGTGGTTGCGCCCATTGACATTTCCGCGCTACGTCACGAACGAGCGACGCGCCGCGGCCATCACATGCTTGCGCATTTGCGGACTGATGCCTATCCGATCTATCAACAGCATCAGTATCCACCGCAACTTGGCAGTGAGAATGGAGCGGGCTTGGATTACGAACGAAATAATCTGCTGATTGACGAAGCAAAACGCATTCTTGAGAACAAGTGAGAAAGATGGACTCGCGGATTCGAAAGCTTCCTCATCAGTACCGGAAGCGGTAGCGACCGGCCGAAGACTCAACTGGACCTACTCTTGAGTAGCAAGCGCTTGAGAACCAATTGAGTAGTGGGCCAGTCGCTACCGCTCAGCGGGTTTTGGTAGATCTGGTTGAGCCTTTGGCAGGTCTTTACCGCTGATCGGTTCTGTTGGTCCGGTTGAGTCTTCGGCCGGTCGCTACCGCTCCCGGTTCTGATGGGTGCGCAAACCAGGGTACGACTTGAATTTCGCCACTGAATGTTATGCGCCGTTCGAGCACTATTTCAGAAAACTCCTCCCGGTATCACATCGGCGTAAGGTGGCCTGTAGCGCGGCGCCTCAGAAAAGCAGCCGCGCTCTTTGTCCTGCTAGTCGCGGTCGCACCATTACAGGCCCAGACCAGAAACAGCAGCGATATCAATCTCAGCCGTTTAGCGGAAGCAGTTACGGCAATTAGTGAGGGCCAATTATCAAAGGCCACGAGTCTCCTCAATTCCGTGCTTGCTGCGTCGCCAAACGACGCGGACGCCCTCAATCTGCTGGGTGTCGTGCGCGCCCAGGAACAGAAGCCAGTTGATGCTGAACGGTTATTTCGCCGAGCCCTCGCTGCGTCGCCCTCGCACGTCGGTGCACACATCAACCTCGGGAAGCTACTTCTCACGACAAAGCGACCAGAGCAGGCAATGCAGATCCTGTTGGCGGCGCATCGCCTGGCCCCTGAACGCGCAGAGATCAATCTGAATATAGCTACGCTATCTGCAGACCGTGGTGACTATCAGAGGGCGCTGGAGTATTTGCGACTTGTTCCAAGCTCCGAAGCTGGTGAAGATTACTTCCCCCTATTACTTAGGTCGCTGCTTGGTCTTAACCAGCTCGAAGAAGCTCGGCAGCTAGCGCGCGATTTTAGGGAATCAGTCTTTGGCAAGCCGGAGACCCAGGCAGAATTCGCGCTGCTCCTTGCAAAAGGCGGTTTGAGCGAAGAAGCTCTTGATCTTCTTGAGACGGCCGACCGGCAAACACCCGCATCTTTTCCCGTGCTGTATGGGCTTGGTGTAATTAATGCCGCGCGGAAAGAATATGATAAGGCCGAGGAGTATCTTGAGGGAGCGTTAAAAGCTAAGCCTGATGACGTCCCAACTCTACGTGCACTGGCAAATGTTGCGCGGGCAACGGGCAAACTCGAAAAATCGCTAGCCCACCTGCTTCAAGCCCGCCGCATTGCTCCTGACGCTCCCGGCGTGCTCTATGACTTCGGAGTAACGGCCCTCAAGATGGATCTACTTCTCGACGCGCTCCCGGCCTTCGAGCAGTTGTACCGCGCCTATCCTCAGCAACCAGCTTATCTCTATGCGCTAGCGGCAGTGCGCTGGAGAAAGGGCGAGGTAGTTGAGACGGCGCGTCTAATGAAAAGTTATGTCGCCTCGCAACCGAAGGACGCCGCAGGCTTCTATCTCCTTGGTGCGGCGTTACTCCGCCAGGACCAATTCACGGAAGCGCAGGCGGCACTTCAACGCAGTCTTAATCTCAAACCGGATCCCGACACTGAATACTTGCTTGGCGTGAGTTTTGAGAAAGCCGGGAACCGCGCCGCCGCTATCGAGACGTACCAGCGCGTCGTTCGCTCGCACGCTGACCACGCAGCGGCTCATGCTGCGCTGGGAGCTGCCTATCGCGAAGCCGGGAACTACGCTGAAGCCCAGGCAGAACTAGAACGGGCCGTTCAACTTGACGCCAACGACCTACGCGCGAATTATCAGCTTGGTCTCGTTTACGCAAAACTGGGCGATAAGGAAGCGGCAAAAAGAATGTTTGCCCGAGCCGACAACTTGAGGGGTCTCCAGCGCAATCAGGAAAGCGTAATCCTCAAGCTAATCGAACCGCCACAAGACTAAGTAAACAGCCGCTCGCTTGCCCGAGGTGCTCGCAGGCTTGGAAGTAGCGATTTGACGCTGACTCGGCAACGCAATAAGATGCCGCGGCAAGGAGTGGATCTGCGGGGCGAACTCTCGAGCCCATTGCGGATTCTTCGAGCCGCGCCTCTCAGACCTTTCCTTCCGTAGTGTCGCTTTTTCTGCTACGCGTTTGCTTGAGGGCCAGAGGGTCACTTGTGAGCACTGAACTAGCCCATAAAATTCGGATGGCAGACGAACTGTCTGCAACTGAGCGACGCGCTCAGCTTATCTTGCAGCAGTTGCTGCGTGCCGGAAAAATCTCGGTAGCCAATCTTGCGAAACGACTCAAAGTCTCACCCACCACAATCCGTCGTGATCTCGGCGTGCTCGAACAACGTGGGTTACTTCGTCGCAGTCACGGCGGCGCCGTACCTATCCAGCGGTTACTGTATGAACCGTTTCGCCACACATCTTATTTTCACGAGCAGGAGCGACAGCACGGCGCCGAGAAGCGCCGCATTGGTCTCGTTGCTGCGGAGCTTGTGCGAGACGGCGACATCCTGGCCATAGGCGCCGGTACGACAGCGACACAGGTGGCCCGCAGTGTCTGTCTTCACAAAGGAATTACCATACTGACAAATGCTGTAAACGTTGCGATGGAGCTCAGTCACCGCGACGACTTGAAGGTTTTTGTGACGGGAGGTTTCCTGAGCGGGGACTGGTTCGCACTTGTGGGAGCACCAGCGATCCAGAACGCTGGAGAAATGTTCGTCGACAAGGTCTTCATCGGCGTGGACGGGATCCATATCGAGCATGGTCTGACGACGAATTACCCGGAGCAGGCAACGATCCACCGCGCAATGATGCGTCAGGCTCGTCAGCGCATCGTGGTTGCGGATAAACGAAAAATCGGAGAAATCGGCACAGCTCTGATCTGGCCAGCGGACGAAATCGATATCCTCATAACGGATAAAGGCGCAACAGACGACGAGATCGCGCCGTTTGTCGACAAGGGAATTGAAGTACTTCGCGCTTAAGTCCTAACGAAGTGTCCTGTGCGGCGACGTTGACCCTACTTTCCATTTCACATTTCACATTTCACATTTTTCATTTGTCATTCGTGGAAGACATGGCTGAGCCTCCTTACACTGCACATTGGGGGAATACGCCACGCGTATCACTGGGAGCGCGGGCGTGTCGCCCGCACTGAGCGCGCGCAGCGCGAACAACCCGTTCGCTATTCTCGCGTGAAGAAGGTGACACTAGGTTGACAACGCTTGTGTATCAGTTTTGCTGACGCGTAAGCATCTTGGGCTGCGTCACCGGGTGATGGCGCGCTGCCTCGTTTTTTCTATTGCACTTACTATCGAATCGGTTGTTCGCGATGCGCGCTCATTGCGGGCGGGACGCCCGCGGTCCCAGTGTACGCGTGGCGCGTTCCTGCAAAGTGAAGTGTAAGGGCGCGCAACCGTACCTTCCGCAATGACAAATGAAAATGTGAAATGAGAAATGGAAAATGATCTGTCCCTTCAATACTAAGGCAGATCATCAGACGGTGAAACAGTGGGCCAGCCGGCGGCGTCCCAAACGATCGGGGCGATCCGGAGCGTAGGAGTGCCGCGTGCATCTGCATCATAGGCGTGATACACGAGCTTGTCGCCACTTCTCTCCTGCAAGACCGCGCAGTGCCCTGGTCCATGCCAACGCTTAGCGCTTGTGACCACGATCGTGCCTCCACCTTCCATCATAGGCTTGCCAGCTCGATCCACGTATGGCCCAGTTAATAGCCGCGACCGACCGACGCGAATATTGTAAGTGCTCGCCACTCCTCTACAGCAGAAGTCGAATGAGACAAACAGGTAGTAATACCCGTTCTTACGGATGATGGCGGGAGCTTCGATTGCGCCAGGCGACTCCGGCGTGCGCGGACGGCTCGCTAGCGAATAGAGTGTTGTGTTCCTGGCTGAAAGCTGACCTGTTTCAGGATCAATCTTACGCAGTTTGATACCACTCCAGAAACTTCCGAAAGACAACCAGGGTTGACCCTCCTCATCCAGGACGATGTTGGGATCTATTGCGTTCCAATCGTCCGTCGGGTATGAACTAATTATCTTCCCTTGATCCTGCCACCTATATTCGCTGCTGTTCGGGTCGAGCGTTTGATTTGTTGCCAGGCCGATGCTGGAACGATTGCTTCCGAAGGTCGAAACGGAATAGTAGAGGTGGTACTTACCATTAAAATACGAAACGTCTGGGGCCCATAGACCTCTGAGACCTGGGACATCTTTCACGGCCCACTGGGGCAGATGAGCAAAGACGTCGCCGCACAACCGCCAGCTGACAAGATCTTTTGAGCAACGGACGGCGATACCCGCCCTCGTTGAAAAAAGATAGTAGGTATCGCCGTCCTTGATAATGCCCGGATCGTGAACCTGACGGATATCTCCCTGGAGTTCCTGAGGCTGAACGGTAGGTCCTTGCTGCCAACCACTTGCTGCAGAGGTGAGCAGAACACAAAGGACTAAGAGGACCTTGGGTGAAAGGATTTTTTTGAAGTGCATGAAGTTCGTTGTGTTTGGCTAATTGACTCAGGCGCGCGAAGTGTAGCACGCCGAACAGATCAGATTTTCAGGCACTGTAGAGAGGGTTGTTTAATAGTTCAAAACTTGAACTATGGCGAGAGTCGGGCGGGGGCAAGCCCACCTTCCCAACCTTGAGACTCCTAAACTTGCTCGTTTGCGTTTACGTTGAAAGCCATTCTCGCTGAGATTAAAAGGTCGACTCTCATCAACTCGGGGTTGGGAAGGTGCGCTTGCCCCCGCCCGACTCTCGCGAGACTCAAGTCTAGAAACCCCCTCATTGGACTGGCCACTTTTTGCCCCAGATTGTGAATTTGAACACCCACCCGGGAGATTTCTCTTGACTTGATGCTCATTTGTGGTGTAAACGAACACAACCTTTAAGCGATTCGGAAAACTTTACTCATGGCCATGTGCAACTTTAGCCAGCGTTCAGCCTGGCTTAAGGGCCTATTTATAGATTTGAAATAGTAACTCGGGTTTAGAACTTCTCCCCCCCTCAGTGCGGCTCGCCTCCCCGACTGGTTGGAGAGGACAAGTACGAGTCGTCCTGTAAGTGTTCTAGAGGATGAACCTGGCGTTGACTGATGGTCGACGTCTCTACTGTTCCGTCGGAATTTCCTTCTTGCGTTTCTATTTTTCCGGGAGGTAGCAATGAAATACCGTACTCTAAATCTCGTGGGCCTGTTAGTGGTGTTACTTGCGTGTGTTTCGCCAATTGTTGCTCAAAACGATCGGGGCGCGATAACTGGGAGAGTGAAGGACCAGGCCGGCGCGCTGGTAGCGAATGCGAAGGTGAGCGCCACCAACGTTGGCACTAACGAAGTTCGCGAGACTAGTAGCAACGATGAGGGAAACTTCACCATCCCGCAGTTACCAGCGGCGAGTTATAACCTAAAAGTCGAGGCAACCGGCTTCAAGACTGCGACAGTTGAAGGTATCAAGATCGCCGTACAGATTACCCGCACGGTGGATGTCACACTGGAAGTCGGGGAAATAGGCAACACGGTAAACATTTCCGCTGATAGCGGACCAATATTGCAAACCGAAACGCCGGTGCAGCAGCTCAACGTGAGCGAACGGCAGGTGCGTGAATTACCGCTGCTGGTTGCTGCCGAGAGCGGCGGACGCTCGCCGCTGTCGTTCATCTTCCTCGACAGCAGCGTCGTATCAAATGACCGAACCGGGACAGGCGCAACCTCCGGCAGCACAGGCACCAACGCTACCAACTTCCGCATCAATGGCGGTCAGGGCCTGGGCGCAGACATTCTTATAGACGGCGCACAAACCAGACGCGGCGAGAACGGCACGTTCTTTTCTGAGGTAGCGCCCGGTCCGAATGCTTTCCAGGAATTCACGCTCTCGACAGGTAGCTACTCGGCGGAGTTCGGCAACTCCTCGGGCGGCGTAGTCAACTTCACAATTAAGACCGGCAGCAATGACTTCCACGGCGAAGCCTACCTTTTCCATATCAATGAGGCCTTGAATGCCAACATTGATCGCAACCGAATTCTCAATGCTCAGAGTGGGTGCCAGCAACTAGGAACGCCTTGCCTCGAAAAGCCGCGCGATCGTCAATTCGATTATGGCTTCAGCGTCGGCGGGCCTGTCTACCTGCCACGATTCGGCGAAGGTGGTTCAAAGATCTGGAGCGGCAAGAACAAGACATTCTTCTTCTTCAATTATGGCGGCTACCGCACTTCTCAGTCGCAGACGGTGGACGTGAGCGTTCCAACCTTGAGGATGCGCAACGGAGATTTTGGAGAACTGTTGACCGACCCGAAGGTGCTTCAGTTCTTCGGCGGCCCAGTCCAGATTTTTGACCCGGCGCAACCGGCGGGATCCCGCACGCCGATTCCGGGTAACCGGCTGGATCTCTATCTGGGCGGCGCGCGGATCTCGCCTGTCGGTCGGAATTTCGTCAATCTGTTTCCGCTGCCGAACCAGACCGGGCCGAACGGCTCGACCGTTTTCCACAACTATCGTGCTTCGAGCAATGCGACCGCCGAAACTAACTATTATGTTGCGAAGATTACGCACAACCTGACGGACCGGCAGTCACTCAACTTCAGCTATACCTTCCGAAAGCTGCCGAGCGTCAAAGGTGGTTTTCCACGCTTCCCGGAACCGTTTGTTGCTCAAGGTGTTTGGAACCAGATTTTCAAGTCATATTACGCCCGACTGCAGCACGACTGGACTTTGACGCCTACTCTGATCAACCACTTCAATGCCGGCTTCTCACGCTCTGACGTGCAGAACCGTAACTTTTCGCGCGGCATACCGGCCAGTTCGCTCGGCCTGCGTCCGAACGCGACGCAGAACTTTGGTTTACCGCTCATAGGTTTTCCTGGCTATGGTAACGAGGTGACTTCGACTGATCCCCGCGCCTACCAACCCGGCGGGTCAACGTTTTTTGACAATCGAGTCCGTGATAATTCAGTCCACTTGAGTGACTCCACTACGTACATCCGTGGCCGACACACCGTGAAAGCTGGCGGCGAAGTGCGCATCCAGCAATTAAACAATGCTGCTCACTTTGACATCGGCGGCAATTTCAATTTCCGAAGCAACCAGACCGCGAATACGAGCGACTTCAACCAGGGTTGGCCCATCGCCAGCGTGATCACCGGCAGACCTGAGTTTTCATTCAACAGTAACCAAACTATTGATCCTGCGCTACGCTTCTTCTCCGACGCTTTCTTTGTGCAGGACGACGTTAAGGTCACACCGCGACTGACGCTAAACATTGGCATACGATATGACTACGGCCGGCCGCGTGAAGAAGCCCGCGGCTTCCTGCGCGGCTTCGACCCGGACACGCCAAACCCAGCGGCGGGCGGGAGACTGGGAGCGGTCGTAGGAGCAATCGGGCAGGGGGGTCTGAAGGCGGCCAACTTCGGCCTCGTGAATCCGGATAAAACAAACTTTGGACCACGTGTTGGTTTCGCATATTCACTCAACGAAAAGACGGTCGTGCGCGGTGGCTACGGCATCTATTATGCCCCCGTAATCTATAACGATTTTGGCAACACCGGAGTGCTCGGCTACAGCCCGGGCGCTGTCAACATCAACGGAGGCCTCGACGCCTTCATCACGCTCGACAACTACCCATCAGTGCCTGCGGCCAACCCAAACGATCAGGTTGTCGGCCAGCTCGACCGAAATGACCTCGACTTCTTCGACAAGAACTTTAAGACCGGACGGACTGTCCAATACAGCCTTGACCTACAGCGTCAACTGCCTTGGAACCTCGCCGCCCAGGTGAGCTACATCGGAAGCAAAGGAACACGGCTGCGTTCCAACTTCGATCCGATCAACAAGGTGCCGATCGATGCGCTCAAGCTTGGCCTGCCGTTGCTTTCAAAACAATTGTCTGCGGTGACCCCGACCGAACGCGCCTTTGCGGCGGGCCTGGGCTTCCAACTCGCCACGGTCGCGAACCCGCCCTATCCTGGTTTCTTTAGCCAGGGTGGTGCGTTTGCCGGAACAGTTGCTCAATCGCTCCGAGCGTTTCCACAGTATGGGATCATCAACAATCGGCTTGAGAGCCAGGGCCAGAGCTTCTACAACGCTGGGAAGTTTGACCTCACGCGGCGCTTTTCGCAGGGCTTACAGGCTGGTTTGTCTTACACCTTCGCGAAGTTGATTACCGACGCCGGCGAAGACATCTTCGGTGACTCTCCGCTCAACGGAGTGATCCAGAACCCCTTTGACCGTCATTCGCTGCGTTCAGTTTCTCCGAGTATTCCCCCGCATTCGCTCGTCTTTAACTATATCTACGAGTTGCCCTTCGGAAAGGGCAGGCGCTTCCTTAATCAGGCTGGATGGGTCGATCGCGTAGTCGGTGGTTTCCAGATCACAGGTATCCACCGCTACCGCAGTGGCCCAGCCGTAACTCCATTTCTTGCGGGCGGCCAGCGAGACTTCCTCCAGCTCGTCGGTTTCCTGGGTAACCTGCGGCCTAACGTTACGGGACAACCGTTCTACACCGGTAACCCATCGGGCGCCGTAGACTATCGTTACCTCAACTCAGGGGCCTTTTCACGGCCGTTGGATTTCCGCGCGGCACCGGCCTTCTCGCTTGACGGGGGTGCCACGGTCAATCCCGCGTACGCTGCCTTTTACGCCGATCCCCTTCGCTTTTTCGGCAATGCTGCGCCGACTTACGGAGGTTTGCGCGGACAGCCGTTTTACACCGAGGATTTCAGCATCATGAAGAAGACTAAGGTCACTGAAACGACCTATTTCGAGATACGTGCGGAAATCTTCAACCTCTTCAACCGCGGGCGTTATGGCTTGCCGAACGTCAACGTTGACGACGTGAACTTCGGCATCTCATCACGCAATGCCGACATCTTCCAGCCGCGCCGGATTCAGGTGGGCGGTCGATTCGTGTTTTAGTCGCACGCGCGAAGGGACCACGGGGAGCGCAGCAGAAATCGAACGGGCTGCGCTCCATGTTTGGTGTGATCCAAATTCCACCGTTCGAGTTCAACTTACATTTTCGACCTCGCGGGGCCATGTCCATCGTGCGCCAGACTAATTCGCTTTTGCTGCTCGCCGTGTTTGTCATCACGACGTGGCCCGTTGAGCGAAGCGTGTGCCGCGCACAAACGGTTTCAGCTTCCCCAAGAAGTATTACGCTTCGCGCTGGACAAGCAAAGCAACTCGTTGCCGACGGCGTCGCTGCGTTTGAACGTGGCGACACGGCTTCCGCACGCGACTCGTTTCAAAAAGCACTCAGTCTTAACCCTGATGAAGTGACGGCTCACACGTATCTCGGCATCATTGCCGATGGCGCCGGCAACTTGAAAGAGGCAGAGCAACATTTCTCCGCCGCGGTCAAAGCCGACCCATTGCTTGCATCCGCCAGAAACAACTACGGAGCGATACTGATGCGAATGGGGCAGCTCAGTCTCGCCGCTGCTCAGTTCGAGGAGTCGCTAAAACTCGACCGCGAGCAGCCCAACGCTCTCGTCAACCTCGCACAGATCCGTTTCGCGGCAGGCACGCCTGGCGATTTGCGTGCGGCTGTTGACTTGTTCAGGCGTGCTTACGCGATCAAGCCAGACGTAGAAATAGCCCGCGCCTTGACCGTCATCTCGTTACGTCTCCAGGACTTTCCTGCAGCGTCAACCTACTACCACGAATACGCTGACCGTCTGTCCGTGGAAAACGGTACTCCGACACAGACCGCCGCTGCGCGTTCCGAACTCGGGAGCGCGTTGTTCGAAGCAGGATTGTTGAAAGAAGCAGAGGCGGAGCTAACTGCGGCCTCAACAACCGAGCCTGCGAATCCGGAGTTGGTAGTGAAGCTGGCGCGGGTTTACCTCGCAGCTAAGGATTTGCCGGCTGCGGGACGGACGCTAGAAGCCGCAGTCGCGCGCGGAATTGATGCGGCCCCAGTCTACGCCCTACTCGCCGATGTCTACGAGCAAAGCGGTCATCCGGAAAACGCGATCCCGGCCATGCGGCTTGCGATTCAGCGCGACCCGCAGTCAGAGAAGTACCGTTTCGATTATGCGATTCTCTTAACAAACACAAATGCCCCGGCGGCCGCGGTTATAAGACTTGAAGAGTCGCTCAAGACGTTTCCATCATCGTCGCGCCTCTGGTTTGCACTCGGATTTGCGTATTTCAAACTTGATAAGGACGAAGAATCGTCACGGGCGCTGAAGCGGGTTATGGATCTTGATCCCAAATTCGCCCCGGCCATGGCCTACCTTGGACTCATTCGCGCCAAAGCGGGCGCCTACGGAGAGGCGGTCGCGCTCTACGAGAACGCTTTGCGCGTGGACCCTAAACTGGCCGTTGTCCATCACCTGATTGCGGAGGCAATGCTCAAACAATCCGATTCGGATGCTTCACTTATTGAAACTCATCTCAAGCGTGCCGCGGAGTTAGATCCTACATTCACGCCCGCCCATCTCTCTCTTGGCAAACTCTTCATGCGAGCGCAGCGTTGGACGGAGGCGGTCGCTGAACTGGAACAGGTGATTAGGTTAGACCCAGACGTGGCCGAAGCCTATTACCAACTAGGACGCGCCTACGCAAGACTCAAACGCACAGCGGAAGCTGAATCGGCAATGGCCACTTTCAAGCGTTTGAGCGACTCGCAAAAGGAGCGGGAGGAGAAGGAGCTGCGCGAGGTGGTGAAGAGACTAAGCGACGTCCGCTTCTGAATTTATTTGTGATGCCTGCGGAGTCACTATGCAGATAAGACTGAGGGAAATGGGCCAGGTCTTTGGGCTCGCGCTAACACTCGTACTGTTCGGCGCTGCTGCACAGCAAGCTGCGGCGCAGAGCCAGAACCCGGCCGCCGCGCAGACGCCCGCATCACAACCAGCGATCGAAGAATGGGGTGACGATTTTGACGGCGACCGGCTCGACGAAACGAAGTGGGAACCATTTACTTTCGAAGGCGGAGGTGGTGGCAAGATCGAGGTGAAAGACAAACAACTGAGGATGCGAGGCGGTGGAGGTTCACGGTCTGGCGTGCGCAGCAAGCAGACTTTTCACGGCGATCGTTTCTATGTCGAGGCTGCGCTCGTCAAGGTGGGACCCCGCACGCCGCAGCCTGGAGAAGAATCTTTTCCACCGGGGTTTGCAATCTTGACAGTCCTGTTCGACGGCAACCCTGCCAATCGCATTGAATGGCTTCTCAGAAGTGACGGCATCTTCGAGGCGTGGCAGAGCGTCGATGGCAGAATGTCGCGCGTTGACAACGGCAAATTAGCGACCAAAGAAAAGTCGCCACGGCTGGGGATTGCACGTCGCGGAGAGAAAATTTACTTCATGCTCAACCGTGAAGTCGGGCTCGAGAGCACGGCGCGCGGCTTGTCGTCGAACTTCAAAGTCATGCTTTACGGCTTTGGATCTTCGGAGAACAACTGGGACTCGGTTGCGATCCAAACTTTGAAACAGTAACGGCGGATTTAGGCAGGCGGATCAAGCGAATGATCAAAGTAAAAAGACGTGAATTCTTACGCGGCGCAGTTGCCATTAGCGCTGGATTGGTGGCGAGCCGCGCGACAGGCTTCGCGCGTTCAGCTCGCGCCGCGGACTCCCGCATCGAGGTGTTGATCGACGAAGAGATCGGCACCATCAATCGCGAGATCTATGGACATTTCGCTGAACATCTGGGAGGCGTGGTCTACGACGGCATCTGGGTTGGCGAGAACTCGAAAGTACCAAACACTGGCGGCATCCGCACCGCGCTTGTCGAAGCCCTCAAGCGCATCAACGCTCCAGTCATTCGCTGGCCCGGAGGCTGCTTTGCTGACAGCTATGACTGGCGTGACGGCACCGGGTCACGTAGCAGTCGTCCGCGTCGAACAAACTTTTGGGCGACTGCTCCCGAATGGCCGAAGGGTGCACCCGACGGTCCATGGAAGTATGAGACGAATCAGTTTGGGACGAATGAGTTTCTTCGCTTCTGCCAGTTGGTGGGGGCGGAAGGGTACCTCGCCGCTAACCTCCGAGGTCTCGGCGCGCAGCAGTTCTCCGAGTGGGTCGAGTACTGCAACTCGCCAGCCGGCTCAACAACAGCAGCGGAGCGTCGCGCCGCCAGCGACACTCCAAGCCGGGATCCCTTCGGCGTACGCTTCTGGGGAGTCGGGAATGAATCGTGGGGTTGTGGTGGTAACTTCACGCCCGAAGAATATGCAGCCGAGTATCGTCGCTTCACAGCTGCCGTTCCACGCTATGGCGTCGATCTGAGGTTCGTCGCTTCGGGTGCCAACGTTGACGACTTCAACTGGACTCGCGGCTTCTTCTCGAAGACTGCGGAAAAGAACCGGGGACTGTTCGGCGGCATTTATGGCTTTGGCTTGCACCACTACGCATGGAATCTCGGTTTTGGCAAGATCAACGACTGGTTCGCGGCGAAGGGCGACGCATTGAATTTCGATGCGGCTCAATATTACGAGTTGCTGCGCGAGGCCGACCGCATGGAATCGCTCATCACGCAGCACTGGACAATCATGGGCGAGTATGATCGGCAGCACCGCGTGAAACTTGTTGTCGATGAATGGGGTGCATGGTATAAACCAGGCACTGAGGTACATCCGTCGCACCTGCTTGGCCAGCAATCAACTATGCGTGATGCTGTGCTAGCCGGCCTCACGCTCGACACTTTCAACCGCCACGCTGATAAGGTTGCGATGGCTAACGTCGCGCAGCTAATTAACTGCCTACACTCGCTGTTTCTCGCGCATGAGGAAAAGTTCGTTCTCACGCCGACCTTTCACGTCTTCGAGATGTTTATGCCGCACATGGGCGGAAGATCAGTTCGCGCCGTTTTCAGCGCGCCGGAGGTGCACTACACGCGAGTTGAGAAGCCCGCGGAGTTTTGGGGCCTGGCGGGCTCCGCCTCGGTAACCGGCAAGCAATTGACGCTTACCGTAACGAACCCGCACCTAAGTGAGTCGCGCGAAACGGAAATAGCGATTCGCGGCGCGCGTGCGGCCTCCGCGCAGGCGCGCGTCCTGACGAACGCGGACGTTCATGCGCACAACACGTTTGCTGATCTGCATGCGGTAGAACCCCGCGACCAGCAAGTGAAGATGACCCCCGACTCAGTCTCTTTCAGTTTTCCGCCCGCATCTGTAACGCGTCTACAGATCGCGCTGGCGTGAATGAAGGATGAGCGACGACGAAACAAAACGCCCGTTTAGCCCGCGCACTTGTGCGCTCACAAAACGCCCGTTTAGCCCGCGCACTTGTGCGCTCACGTTACGTGAAAGGGCAGAAACAAAAACCAAACGCCCGTGAACCGCTAACATAGGTTCGTCGACAGTCTTTGATTAACGGCTATGTACTGGGAAGAACGTTGGCATCCGCTGCGCGAGGAGTGGGTAATCGTAGCAGCACACCGGCAGAATCGCCCCTGGAGCGGCGAAACGCTTGAGCACGAGGAAGGAGCGTTGGCCGATTATGCTGCCGACTGTTACTTGTGTCCCGGCAATGTCCGCGTGAGCGGGGTACGAAACGACAACTACACCGGCACCTTCGTCTTCGATAATGACCACCCAAGCGTGGGCATGGAAGCGCCGCAAAACCTTCTTCGTCCAGCGGGCATTTATCAGAATCAGCCCGCGCGTGGGATTGCGCGTGTAGTCTGCTACAGTCCACATCACAGTCTCGCCCTCGCCGAGCTTGAACTCAGCGAAACTGAAAACCTCCTTCGAGTTTGGCAAGAGCAATACCGAGAACTTGGCAGTCATGATGGCATAAAGCACGTGCTGATATTTGAAAACAAGGGCGAAGCAGTTGGCGTTTCTAATCCGCATCCACACTGCCAGATTTACGCAACCAACTTTGTTTTCAAAACCATCGAGACTGAGGCCCGCACTAGTGCACGCCATTTGCGCGAAACAGGACGGATTCTTTTTCAGGATGTGATCGAGGCAGAGATCGAAGACGGTCGACGTGTTATCTGCGAGAACGATTCTGCTATTGCTTTCATCCCCTACTTCGCTCGCTACGCCTACGAGGTCTTTGTGGCTCCAAAGGCGACACACCCGAGCATCGCGACACTTCGGCCCGATGAACTCCGCGACTTCGCCGCCTTGCTCAATCAAGTGCTGGTTAGGTTCGATAACCTTTGGCGAATGCCGTTCCCGTACGTGATGCCATTGCACCAGGCGCCAACTGACAACGGCGACTACTCCAGCTTCCATTTCCACGTCGAGTTCCACCCGCCGCTGCGTCGGCCGAACCTACTTAAGTATCTCGCAGGTCCGGAGATTGGTGGCGGCAATTTCCTTTCCGACACTGCGCCAGAGGAAAAAGCGGCCGAACTGCGGGCACAGCCGGATATTCATTATAAGCACGCCCTCCAGGAGCAAGCATGAGCAGTCCTGCTCGCGACGCGAGGGAATTACTTGGCCCGATTCGCCGCATTCACGAGCGGGTACGTGATGCCGTGGTTGCTGAGTGTCAGAAAGCGTCGGTCGAGCAACTCGCTGAAATCTCAGACGATGAGTCGGAGGGGGATACAATCTATGCGGTAGACCGCGTCAGTGAAGAGCTCCTCGTCGACATGTTCGAGAACGAAGTGGCGAGCCTCGCACCGCTGGTGTTGATTGCAGAAGGGATCGAGGGTGGCAAGCTGGTACTGCCCAGAGGGAATCCGGAGGAAGATGCTGTTTGGCGCGTCATCGTTGATCCGATTGACGGGACGCGCGGTCTCATGTATCAGAAAAGAAGTGCCTGGGTGTTGACGGGCGTGGCTAGAAACCGCGGCGCAGAGACAAACCTGCAAGAGATTGAACTCGCGGTACAAACCGAGTTGCCGCTGGTTAAGCAACATCTGAGCGATACACTTTGGGCCGTGCGCGGGGAGGGTGCACACGCAGAACGATTTAATCGAATCACTAACGAGCGTCAGGCTCTCGCTTTGCGACCCTCCCGCGCCACGACCATCCGGCACGGGTTTGCGATGATCGCACGCTTCTTCCCTGGAGCACGCGATGAACTGGCCGCTATTGACGAAGAGATCGTGCAGGGCGCGCTTGGGCCAGTTGAGCCGGGAAAAGCGCATTGCTTCGAGGATCAATATCTCTCATCGGGCGGCCAGCTTTACGAACTGATAATGGGACACGACCGCTTCGTGGCGGACTTACGCCCTTTGATCGAAACGGTTCTGAAGCGCCAGGGCTTGGGGCTTGGGCTTTGTTGCCACCCCTACGACATGTGTACAGAGTTGATTGCGCGCGAGGCAGGGGTCATCGTAACTGATGAACGAGGCCAACCCCTAAGCGCTCCATTAGATGTCAAGGCTGATATTGCTTGGGCGGGATACGCAAACGAGGCAATCCGGCGAGAGATCGAACCGTTGTTGCACAATGCTTTGGAACAGCGGGGCCTCAGCGACGACTAAGCGCGTTCACCAGGTGGGCAACCCGTTTCGCATGGCAGCAACAACCGGTGAGATGACGGCATGCAGAAAGAGAGGCTGAAGACAGCCTACGAAATCATTCGCGGCGATGCTCGTCAGCTCCGAGACGTGTCAGCATTCATAGAGACTCTGAGCAAGCTCGAAGGTCATCCCGCGCCGGAGATGCGCAGGCTCTTTGAACCGCAAGCGGAAATCACTGTCGCGCGAGCCCCTGGCAGGCTCGACGTAATGGGTGGAATCGCGGACTACTCCGGCTCACTCATGCTTGAGTTGCCGATTGCCGAAGCGACCCTCGTGGCCTTGCAGAAAGACCAGACGCGCCGGCTACGCGTAGTCAGCCTGATAGAAGGCGAGACTCGAGTTCTGAGTTTCGAGATACCTTTCGCAGACCTGGAGCGTGAGGGCGAGCCGATTCAGTACGCTGACGCTAGAAGCTATTTCCATGGTGGCACAACACCGTATTGGGCTGCATACGTGGCGGGTGTTTTCCTTGTGCTCATGCGTGAGCTCGGGACGCGCTTTGATCATGGAGTTCGCTTGCTCATCTCTTCGCGTGTACCGGAAGGAAAGGGTGTGAGTTCGTCCGCAGCGCTCGAGGTGGGTACAATGAGCGCCGTAGCCGCAGCCTTCGACCTTGGTATGGCGCCGCGCGAATTAGCGCTGCTGTGCCAACGTGTCGAGAACCTGGTCGTCGGAGCGCCGTGTGGTGTGATGGACCAGATAACGTCCGCCTGCGGCGAGGAGAATCAACTACTGGCCATTCTCTGTCAACCGGCAGAACTGAAGGGAACTATTCAATTGCCGGCAGACCTGGCCGTCTGGGGCCTTGATTCAGGCGTTCGACATTCTGTTGGCGGAGGTGATTACGGCTCAGTGCGCGTGGGCGCATTCATGGGCTATCGAATCATCGCGGAACTCGCCGGGTTGGAGGTTCAGCAACTCGGTGACTCGGTGGTCATCAATGACCCAAGCTGGGGCGGCTATTTGGCGAACCTGACCCCTTCGGAGTTTGAAGAAAGGTTTAAAACGAGTCTGCCGGAGCGCCTGCTTGGAGAGGAGTTTCTCGCACGCTACCGAGGCACGACGGACCCGGTAACGAGCGTCGATCCGCGCCGGACCTACGCGGTGCGAGCTCCTGCCGCACACGCGGTTTACGAGAGCGCGCGAGTCAGAGAGTTTGCGGAGTTACTTCGCTCCCATCGCAAGGGATCGGACCATGGGAAGGAAAGGGCCTTGGGTGAATTGATGTACGCTTCGCATGCGAGTTATTCCGCATGCGGCCTCGGTTCGAAGGGCACCGACGACTTGGTCGAATTGGTTAGAGCAAATGGTTCGACCCTTGGATTATTTGGTGCAAAGATCACCGGGGGCGGCAGCGGCGGCACGGTTGCTGTCCTTGGAAGGCGTGACGCCGGGCCTGCAATTGCTGAAGTGGCCCGCAGGTATCGAGAAAAAACTGGACACACGCCATACATCTTTAGCGGTTCTTCCCCGGGGAGCGCGTCTTTTGGACATCTAGCATTAAGGCGGAACTGAGGCGCAAGTTGGAGGATTATGACGATTCTGGTAACCGGCGGCGCGGGCTATATCGGCAGTGTTACCACTGAGCTTTTGCGCCCGCGCGGCGAGCAGGTCGTGGTTCTTGACAACTTGTCGCGCGGACACCGCGGCGCGGTCGCACCAGAGGTGCCGTTTTACGAGGGGAACGTCGGTGATCGCGAGTTGGTCACTCGCATCGTGCGCGAGCACCACATCAACGCGTGTATCCACTTCGCTGCGTTCGCTTATGTAGGAGAGTCTGTCACGCAACCCGCACTCTATTTCGAGAATAATCTGGAACAGACCATCCGGTTGCTGGGAGCACTTGTCGAAGCTGGGATTCGCCATTTCGTCTTCTCTTCGACGTGCGCTACTTACGGCGAGCCTTTGCGCATTCCGATCGACGAAGCACATCCGCAACGGCCAACGAATCCTTATGGCTGGTCAAAACTCTTCGTCGAACAAATCATGGCAGACTATGACCGCGCTTATGATCTAAAATCGGTCTCCCTGCGCTACTTCAACGCTTCAGGCGCCACCCCGGAGCGGGGCGAACATCATGCGCCAGAAACGCACTTAATTCCCCTTGTGCTGAAAGCAGCGCAGGGCGAAATTAGACAGGTAACCGTTTTCGGCAGCGATTACCCAACGACCGATGGAACCTGCGTACGCGACTACATCCACGTTTCTGACCTGGCAGTGGCGCACGCGTTGTCGCTCGAATATTTGCGGGCCGGCAATGCCTCTATCGCTATTAACCTCGGCAACGGGCAGGGCTATTCGGTTTTGCAGGTGATAGAAGCTGCGCGCAAACTCACCGGGAAAGAGATCGTGGCTGAAATGCAGGGACGGCGCCCCGGCGATCCGTCTCACCTGGTCGCCGATGCCACTCGTGCTCGCAGTGTGCTCGGCTGGCAACCAGAGCAGCCTGACCTCGCTGCGATTATCGGTTCAGCATGGGATTGGCATTCGAAAAACCCGCAAGGCTACATGGAGAGTCCAAAATTTGATCGGAGGAGAGCATGAGAATATTACTTCGTACCGCGCTTATCTGTGCGTGTTTGGTGTTGATTGTGTCGTGTAAAGGAGGAAGCGGAGGTTCGACCGGCGAAGGCGGCTCTTCAAAAAACCTGCGGCTGGCGTTCGTGACTAACAACGCGTCCGATTTCTGGACCATTGCGCGGAAAGGTACCGAGAAGGCCGACGCCGAGCTGAACGATGCGACGGTGGAGTTCAGGATTCCCTCGGAAGGTACGGCCGCTGACCAGAAAAGACTCATCGACGATCTGCTTGCGAAAGGCGTAGAAGGCATCGCGATGAGCCCGGTCGATCCCGACAATCAGACTCAGTTAATTAATGACACGGCGAAGCGCGCGCTGGTAGTGACGCAGGATTCCGATGCGCCCAAGAGCGATCGCGCTTTTTATGTAGGAACCGATAACGTCGCTGCTGGACGTCAAGCGGGCGGTCTGATCAAAGAGGCCCTACCGCAGGGCGGCAAGATAATGGTTTTTGTCGGCAAGCTCGACGCACGCAATGCCCAGGAGCGTTTGCAGGGGATCAAAGAAACGTTGCAGGGTTCGAATATCGAGATCATCGATGTCAGAACCGACGACACTGACCGGGTGCGGGCCAAGTCAAACGTTTCAGACACGATAGTGCGCTACCCGGATGTCGCAGCCCTCGTAGGTCTGTGGAGCTACAACGGTCCCGCCATCTTAAACGCGGTTACCGATGCTAATAAGATCGGAAAAGTAAAGATAGTTGCGTTTGACGAAGAAGACGAGACGCTCGCCGGCGTGAAACAGGGAGCGATCTACGCGACGGTGGTGCAGCAACCTTACGAATTCGGCTACCAGGCAATCAAGCTGATGGACCAGTATCTGAAAGGTGACAAGTCGGTGGTGCCCGCAAACAAACTTGTGCTGGTTCCAACTCTCATTATCAAGCAAGACACCGTTGACGCGTTCAAACAGAAAATTAACCAACTCCGTGGACGGTGAGATAAAGGATCAAGGATGAAGGGCGAAGGATGAAGGATGAAGAAAGGAACAAGCAGAAAAGCATTTTTCATATCACACTTTTCATTTGTCATTTTTCATTGGCACTTTGCATTCGGCATTCTGCAATTACCAGAATCGCTCTGTTCGAAATGGCAAATGAGATATGACAAATGTGATATGAAAAATGCTTTTCTGCTTGTTCCTTTCTTCATCCTTCATCCCTCATCCTTTGCCTTTCATCCTTCATCCTTTAATACGCCATGACAGTTCCTGTTCTACAGATGCGAGGGGTCGAAAAACGCTTCGGGGGAGTGCGAGCTCTCAAAGGTGTTGACTTCGAGATTAGCTCGGGCGAGGTAGTCGCACTCGCTGGTGAGAACGGTGCCGGTAAGTCAACGCTGATGAAAATTCTCGGTGGCGTTCATCAGCCGGACGCTGGAGAAATCCTCATTGATGGTCAGCAGGTGGCCATACACTCGGTCGCTGACGCCACTCGTTACGGCATCAGTTTCATTCATCAGGAATTGAACGTGCTCGAAAATCTGGACGTGGCGGCGAATGTCTTCCTTGGACGCGAGCCGTTGCGCGGTGGCTTCCTGCAGCTAGTTGACAGCAAACGAATGCATGAGGAGGCTGGCGTCTACCTTAAGCGCCTGGGCCTGGACATTCCGACCAACACGTTGCTATCCCGCCTGTCCATTGCGCATCAACAGATGGTCGAGATTGCCAAGGCGCTCTCGCTAAACGCCCGCATCCTGATCATGGATGAGCCAACATCCAGCCTGACGTTGACGGAAACGGCGCGTTTGCTTGATGTCGTTCGCGAGCTGAGGACGCAGGGCGTTGCCATCATCTACATTTCGCACCGCCTGAACGAAATTGAACAGATAGCCGACCGAGTCGTGGTCCTGCGGGATGGCGCAAATGTCGGTGCGCTGGCGCGTGAAGAGATTACTCATGACCAAATGGTGAAGATGATGGTTGGTCGCGACCTGGATCAGTTTTACCAGCAGCCCCAGGCCGAAAGAGTGCCTGGCTACTTTGAAATTGAACAGCTGCACACAAATCGTTATCCAAAACAAAACGTTTCTTTCGGAGTGGGAAAAGGAGAAATTGTCGGACTCGCGGGACTCGTAGGGGCAGGCCGCACTGAAGTGGCGCAAGCGCTCTTCGGCATTGACGGCGTGATAGAAGCAAAAATTAGACTTGGCGGCAAGGAGTTGCAAATCCGTTCGCCTCAGGACGCCATCAAATACGGCATTTATCTTGTTCCTGAGGACCGCCGCAATGCCGGTTTAATCATCGAGATTCCCATTCGAGAAAACGTTACTCTGCCTTCACTCGAACGCTACGCGCCGGCCGGACTCATTGCCTTCGATCGTGAGCGTGTCGCAGCGACGGCCATATGCAAAAAGATGAACGTCAAAGCACCATCAGTCGAGGAACGTGTTATCAACTTGAGCGGCGGCAATCAACAGAAAGTTGTTCTGGCAAAGTGGCTCACGCTTGAGCCGAAAGTCTTGATCTTCGATGAGCCGACGCGCGGAGTGGATGTCGGTGCGAAGGCCGAGATTTACGCTCTGATGCGAGAGTTGGCTGAGAACGGCGTAGCCATTCTCATGATCTCTTCCGACATGGAGGAGGTCTTACACATCAGCGACCGCGTTGCTGTAATGCACGAGGGTGTGCTGACCGGAATCCTTGAACGTTCTGAGTGCGAGGAAGAAAACATAATGCGTCTTGCCGTCGGCAAGCGCGCCGAAACCGTAATAGGAGCGAACAATTGATCGACACGAGACTCTTGCGAAGAAGCGCCCAGCCAGGAGGCAGACTCACCCTGCTGTTTGCACTATGCGTGGGCCTGACCGCCTTGTTGCTAATCGGTCCACTGCAGACATCAGAAGCCCACCTCGACAAGCGCGCTTTCGGAAAACTTGACGACGGCACGGCGATCGATCTCTACACGTTAAGAAACCGCAACGGCCTACAAGTCGAGATCATTAACTACGGCGGCGCAGTGGTCAGCCTTAAAACTCCGGATCGTCGTGGTCGCATGGCCGATATCGTTCTGGGTTACGACGACCTACCCGGCTACCTGGCTGATCAGTCCTATTTTGGAGCCCTTATAGGTCGCTATGCCAACCGTATCGGTCAGGCAAAATTCACACTGAATGGTGTCGAGTACCAACTGGCGCGTAACGACGGACCCAACCAGCTGCACGGTGGTGTAAAGGGCTTCAATAGGGTTGTGTGGCAGGCGCGTGAGGTAAGTCGTCGCAACGGCGTCGGGTTGGAACTCAGATATGTCAGCAAGGACAACGAGGAAGGATATCCAGGCAACCTCGTTGTCACGGCGACGTACATCCTGACCGACGCTAACGAATTGCGAATTGAGTACAGCGCGACTACCGATAAGGCAACGGTTGTCAATCTCACGCACCACTCTTACTTCAATCTCGCCGGCGCGGGCATGGGTGAGGTTCTCCAGCACGAGGCAAAGATCAATGCTAACCGGTTCACTCCCGTTGACGCGACGTTGATCCCGACCGGCGAATTGAGGGCGGTGAAGGGCACACCTTTCGACTTCACCCGAGCGACCTCCATCGGTAGCCGCATCAACCAAAAAGACGATCAATTGGTGCTCGGGCGAGGTTATGACCACAACTTCGTGCTCAACAAAAAGGGAAAAGAGTTATCGCTGGCTGCAACCGTCTATGAACAGACGAGTGGACGCGTGGTCGAGATGTGGACCACCGAGCCCGGAATGCAACTCTACACTGGAAACTTTCTCGACAACGTGCATGGCAAGGAGGGCAAGATTTATGTCCGGCGCGGTGCGTTTTGTCTTGAGGCGCAGCACTTTCCCGACTCACCAAACAAACCCGCCTTTCCCTCTACAGTCCTAAAACCGCGAGAGCGTTATACGCAAACGACCGTCTATAAATTCACGGTCAGAGGGGCCAGAGGGAAACGTTGAAAAAAGAACTCGGCACATTCGTTCTGCTCGTGGTGTTGTGTGTGGTGGTGGCAATACTCCAACCGCAATTCCTCTCGTCAGCCAACCTGCAAAATATGGCGCGACAGATCGGTATGTATGGGATCTTCAGCCTGGGTCTTGGAATCGTGATCATTACAGGCGGCATTGATCTTTCGGTCGGTTCGGTTTTCGCACTGTTGGGTGTCCTGCTCTCGATGATGTTGACCGAGTGGTTGTGGCCGGCGGCGCTCGCGGTTGTAATCATTATCGCCATCGCCATGGCCATCGGATCGTTGCACGGGCTCTTAATCACGAAGCTTCGTATCCAGCCATTCATTGTGACACTGTGCGGATTACTTTTTTACCGGGGACTGGCGCGTTTCATCGCAAACGATGAGACAAAGGGGCTCGGAGGAGCAGGTAACTTCGATTGGTTGCGCAAGCTTGCCACGGGAGTTGTGGTCGGGATTCCAATGCCTTTTATCCTGCTAATCGTCATCAGTGCCGGCATGTGGGTCCTGCTTCATCGCTCCGTCTATGGACGCTATCTGTTTGCGGTGGGAAGAAATGAACTGGCGGCGCGCTATTCGGGCATCAACTCGGCACGAATTATCGCCAGCGCGTACATCATTCTAGGATTTTTGGCAGGCATTGCCGGGATTCTTTTCGCTTTTTACACCAACTCGGTCTCGCCGTCGTCACACGGCAACTCGTACGAGCTTTACGGCATTGCGGCGGCTGTGCTGGGCGGATGTTCTCTGCGCGGCGGCGAAGGTTCGATCATCGGCATCCTGATCGGCGCCGCCCTGCTTCAGGTCTTGCAGAATCTGGTTAACTTGCTGGGCATACCCAGTTCGCTCAACTTTGCGGTGATGGGCGCCGTGATTTTATTGGGTGTTATCGCCGACCAACTCTTGCAACGACGGACAGCGCGTGCGACGTAGCTCGCATTCCGAGCCCGCGATGGCGG
>DATBRN010000097.1:0-3979 GCA_036560225.1 Pyrinomonadaceae bacterium
TGGCTGGATCCGGTCGCTAACGCTCACGGTTCTGTATTGAGTCGTCAAGTTTAAGTTGAGTGGCTGGATCCGGTCGCTCCTTTCACGGTTCTGTATTGAATCGCTCGAAACCGAAAACCTTCGTTTCGTACGGTAAATGAACGACCATTGTTTGGTCGCGTATGGTTTTGCTAGTGGAAAACGTCGCACAGCTTTACTTTTGGCCCAACAGCATGAGTTGCACATTTCAGGCGCTGGCATGTTGCTTGCTAAAATGTGGTACCGTATTGGAGCTCTCAACTAGTTAGGGGGAACGAAACGTGAGCTATAAGCTTTTGATCGGGTTCGCTATTGCAACTCTGGTAGTCGCTACCGCCGGTTGCAGTACCACCCAGAATACGAATGCAAATGCCAACGCCAACGCCAACTCTTCCGTGGCAACTGAAACCACCCGCCCCGGACCAGATAATTCTGAAATCGCCACTTCGGTCGATGCTAACGGAGTAAAGACTGAAACCCGTGTCTTTCACAACAACCCACGCGTTGCGAAGGTCGTAGTCACCACCCGGGATGGCCAACGCACTACGACGGTTTACGCTCCGAGTGGCGAGTCAAAGTCTCTCACCGAGAAGACCGGAGACGCACTCTCAGCGACCGGAAATGCTATAGCTGATTCTGCCGGTTGGATTGGCGACAAGACTGAAGACGTAGCAGGTAAGACCAAGGAAGGCGCGCAGACTGTTGGCGAGAAAACCGCGGCCGGTGCCAAGACAGTGGCCCAAAAAACCAAGGAAGGTGCACAGACCGTAGGCGAAAAGACCAAAGAAGGTGCCAAGACCGTTGCCGAGAAAACAGTGGAAGGCGCAAAGAAAACCGGCAAGGCACTTAAGAAGGTCATACCTTAGAGCAGAAGGCAGAAAGCAGAAGGCAGAAGGCAGTAGGCGGTAAGGCAGTAGGCAGAAGGCGGTAAGGCAGTAGGCAGAAGGCGCGGATCGAAGGTCAGGTCTGTACCGTGGCTCTTGGTGCCCGCTCCGTGCCCGCTCGGTGCCGGCTGCCCAATTCCTTCTGCCCGCTAGTGCCTACTGCTTTCTGCCTTCTGCCTTCTGGCCTCTGTTATACTGGACGGCATTAGAGTGATAGACCAGTTTTCAGGAGCCACCCATGGGAGACACAAACCGTTTCACCATTATCTGCCCTTGCTGCGAGGCGACGCTGGTGGTCGATTCGCACACTGGGGCGTTGATTTCCCACGAGGAAAAGGCCAAGCCACTGGCCTCTTTTGACGAGATGGTAAAAGGACTAGGTAAACAGAAAGAGGTGCGCGAACAAATATTTGCCCAGGAGTTGAATTCAATGAAGAATCGTGAACGCATCCTCGAAGAGAAATTCCAGGAAGCGATGAAACGAGCAGAAAAAGACAAAGACAAGGACAAACCGTATCGCAATCCGTTAGATATGGATTGATCAAGCATTGATAAAGAACTGAGCCGGCTTGAAGCCTAAACCTGCGACCCCCCAAGTAACAGCCTGCAAGCAACAACACGAATGAGTCCAACATCGAATCGTCGATTGGCAATCCCCACTCGTACAAGAATTTGGAGCAACTTTATGAAGCGGAGAAAACTCGGAGTTTGGTTAGCACTGTCAGGCGCCTTATTCATCTCTTTGATGTTTCCAAGAGATTCGATGGCCCAGGTGGTCATGCCGAGAATCAACTTTCAGGAGAAGACACTTCCAAATGGCATGCGTGTGTTAAGTGCGGTGGATCATTCCAGCCCAACTGTGGCTATTCAGGTTTGGTATCATGTTGGTTCCAAGGATGATCCTGCGGGGCGTAGTGGCTTCGCGCATCTCTTCGAGCACATCATGTTCAAAGCCACGAAGAACATGAAGTCGGAGATGATGGATCGCTTGACGGAAGATGTCGGCGGCTTCAATAACGCGTTCACCAATCCTGACGTTACCGTTTACTACGAGGTCGTGCCGTCCAATTATTTGGAAACTTTGTTGTGGGCCGAGGCCGATAGGCTTTCCGGATTGACCGTTGACGAGCCAAACTTCAAGTCTGAGCGGAGTGTTGTTGAAGAAGAATATCGCCAGAGTTATCTCGCGCCGCCCTATGGAATGCTTGATTACTTGATCGAGCAACAGTCTTTCACCACCCATCCTTACAAGAGGCCGACCATTGGTAGTATCGAGGATCTCGAAGCGGCGTCGCTCGAAAATGTGCGCGCGTTCCACGAAATCTTCTATCGACCTGACAACGCAACGCTGGTTGTTGTTGGCGATTTCGATCCGAAGCAATTGGACGCCTGGGTGACAAAGTACCTGGCGCCGATTCCCAAGCCGGCGATTCCTCTACCGCGGGTCAATACTCAGGAGCCCGCGCGAACCGCGGAACGTCGTATTACGCACTACGCGCCAAATGTTCCACTGCCGGCAATCGCCCTTACATACCTGACGCCGTCAGAGAAAAATCCTGACGCCGAACCTTTGCAAGTAGCCGCTACGATTCTTGCGCAGGGCGACTCATCGCGACTCTATCGATCGTTGACCTACGAGCAAGAACTGGTGCAGAGCGCTGACGCGACTGTCGATCTCCGAGAAGACGCGAGTGTGTTCTATTTCAACCTGGTGCTGGCGAGCGGTAAGAAGCCGGAGGAGGTCGAGCGCGCTCTCCTCGCGGAGATCAAGAAGGTCCAGGATGCACCGGTGAGCGCGGCGGAGCTGGATAAAGCCAAGAATCAGCTGGTTACCCAAGAGCTACAACAGCGCGAGACCAGCAACGGAAAGGCGCTGGCGCTTGGCTCAGCAGCGGTGCTCCGCGGTGATCCCAATCGAGTTAATACTGACCTCGCGAAACTTCAGGCGGTGACAGCAGCGGACGTACAACGCGTGATGAAACAGTACTTCACTGTAGCCAATCGTTTGGTGATCTATTACTTGCCTGAGTCAGCGAAGACCAATAAGACTACTTCCTCAAGCAACCGCCGGAACGAAATGCAGCGTGCGAGCACAGTTAGAGTGTCAGTTCAGGGAGGAGGTCACGGAAAATGAATAGTGTACAACCTCCAGTTGCGCGTCTTGCAAAATCAGGCTTCCCGTCAGGATTTGCGCTGCTGTTGTTGGCCCTGTGTTTTTCGCTTTCGGCAACAGTCCGCGCTCAGACACCACAGGCTACACCGCCGCCGCCTGCACCGCCGCGTTCAGCTCAGTTTCCCAAACCCGTCGAGAAAACTCTGGCTAATGGCCTGCGCGTAATCGTCATTTCGCGGACGGCCACTCCACTGATTACGGCCCAGCTAGTAATCCGGAACGGCGGCGAGGTGGATCCGCCCGAACTGGCAGGCCTCAGTAACATGTTGGCCGATCTCATTACCAAGGGTACCGAAAAGCGCAGCGCAACGCAGATTGCCGAGGAAGTTGAAGCACTTGGCGGTTCACTATATTCGTCAGCGCGTTGGGACTCTACTCGCGTAGGCGTCGATGTAATGTCATCGAAAATTGGCCCGGCGGTGGACATTCTTGCCGACGTCGTGCGCCGGCCCCAGTTCAAAGATGAGGAAATTGAACGGCTACGACAGCAAACAGTGGACGATCTGACGGTCCAACTGGGAGAGCCCGGCTCGATTGCACGCTATGTTGCGGGGAGACTCGTTTTTGGCGATGCACCCTACGGCCAACCGCTCAGTGGAACTCTTGAATCGATACCTCGAATCAAGCGCGACGATTTTTTGCAGTATCACCGCAGGTGGTATCGACCCGATAACGCCATTCTGGTGATCGGCGGCGACATTAAGCCGGCCAATGCGTTCGCACTGGCCCAACGATACTTTGGCGACTGGAAAAAACCAGCTGAGCCATTGCCATCCTTGCCGCAGGCAAACGCTGCAGCTGTCGAACCGCGCGTGGTTGTCGTAGACAAGGCGGACGCCGGTCAGGCCGCGGTTCTGGTAGCGCGTGCCGGCATTACTCGGGCAGATCCGGATTATTTTCGCGG
>DATBRN010000098.1:0-5869 GCA_036560225.1 Pyrinomonadaceae bacterium
CGCCTGAAAGATGAACGGCATGAAACTGAGCTTCGTGCCTGTGCGTTCCGCAAAGGAATCCTTGTTTTCTTCTCGCAGTTTGGCAACGCGCGTCATGTCGATCTCGTAAACAGTAGTGACATGCGCGGACGTGCGTCGCGATAGCACCATGTGTTCCGAAATCTTCTTGCGCATCACCGACATCTGCTCGACGCGATCGCCTTCAGCCGGTTTCACCGGCGGTGCAGAAACCTCGGGAATGGCCGCAGCAGTTCCCCTTGCTGGTGCCGCCGGCTGCTGTTTTGTTCCGGCCGCCGCCGCACCCGGACTTCCAGATTCAATAAAACTGAGAATGTCGTTCTTGGTAACACGCCCGCTCAGGCCAGTGCCCTCGAGCCGGGCAATGTCAACGCCGTGCTCCTGCGCAATCTTGCGAACAAGGGGGCTCGACTTGGTCCTGCGAAGGTCTTCAGCAGAGGCTGTCGCGCTGCCCCCATTGCCTGTTGATGATGCGGCAGCGTCGGGGCGCTCGCTAACAGCTGGCTTCGACTCAACCGGTGCCTGAGCAGGTTGGGGTGCACTGGTCGCCTTCGTTTTTTCAGCTGGTTGGACCTCGGCTTCGGTGGCCGCGGCTGCTTCTACCTGGGCTTCTCGCGGCGTTGCGGCAGTCTCAGCAGATTGTGGCTGAGGTTGCTGTTGCGCAACTGTAGCCTCAGGCGGAGCTTCAGCCTTCGGTGTACTTTGAGGACTGGCTTCGACCTTTGGAGCGGGCGCAGTCGTAGTTGCCACTCCAGCCGACTCTCCATCGAGGACAGCGACGGTAGTGTTGACTTCAACCGTGTCCCCTTCTTTGAAACGGATCTCCGTCAGGGTGCCGGCGGCAGGCGATGGAATCTCCGCATCGACTTTGTCCGTTGAAATCTCAAACAGGGGTTCGTCACGATCAACGTGGTCGCCAACCTGCTTCAGCCACTTTGTGATCGTTCCCTCGGCGATGGATTCACCCATCTGCGGCATTACAACTTCTGTACTCATAACTTCTCCAAAACTAAGTTCGGTATTGCCCCTCAGCCGGTAGCTGCTTGTTGACTACTACCTGCTGATTGCTGCTCCGCGGTTGTCGGATCGATAATCGACTTAATCTCAGAAATTCGATTAGCCGGAAACCCACCCTGGCGAGCGTGCTCGCGAATCATCTCCTCGTTTGGCGCAATGTAAACGCAATAGACTTTGTCGCCAGTAACGTAGCTTTGGACCCATTGAATCTGCGGGCCCATCTTTTGCAGCACGCCGCGAGACGTTTGCGAAATGCCCTGCAGTTCTTGTGGAGACAAACTTCCCGCTCCGGGAATCTCGCGTTCAATCAGAAACTTTGGCATGGCCGTTAATACCTCCGTTTTGGATTTTAGATTTCAGATTTCAGATTTCAGATCTCAGATCTGAGATCTGAGAACCAAAGGCAGCAAGCTCCCTTTCAGTACGCAGCAAGCTTTCTCGCCGCGTCCAAAACATCCTTGGTCTGCGGCAAATAGTAATCCTCCAGTGGCGGCGAATACGGCACCGGCGTATCGAGGGACGCCACGCGCAAAACCGGAGCATCGAGCCACTCAAACGCTTCTTCAGCAATGGTCGCCGCAATTTCACCGCCGATACCACCGGTGCGTGAAGCTTCGTGTAACACGATCGCCTTGTTCGTCTTTCGGACGCTCGCCAGGATTGCGGGTTTGTCGAGCGGCGCTAGCGTGCGCAAGTCGATCACTTCAACATCCAGGCCTTCTTTCTCGAGTTCCTCAGCGGCATCGAGAGCCGTCAAGACCATGGCGCCGAATGTAATGATCGAAAGGTCTCGTCCTTCACGTGCGGTGCGGGCCTTGCCAATCTCCACGGTGAAGTCGTCCGAGGGCAGATCTTCGCGCAGGCGTGGCAAGCGATAGAGCTTCTTGTGCTCAAAATAGAGAACCGGATCCGGATCCCTGATGGCGGCCTTGATTAGACCCTTTGCATCGTAAGCGGTCGATGGCTCGACAATCTTTAGCCCGGCGGTGTTCAGGAAAAACGACTCGGCATTTACTGAGTGAAACGGGCCCGCGCGCACTCCTGAACCGCAGGGCCCGCGGAAGACAGCCGGAATATTGGCACCCCAACGATACCGACACTTCGCGGCATAGTTGGTTAGCAGATCGAAGCCCGCGGAAATGAAGTCGATAAACTGAAACTCCGCCACCGCCTTCATTCCCATCAGGCCAGCGCCACAGGCTGCACCGACAATAGCTGCTTCGGAGATAGGAGTATCAATCACGCGACCTTTGCCAAACTGATCGATCAGTCCGTCGGTGACCTTAAACGCACCTCCATAAGTGCCGACGTCTTCGCCGATCACAAACACAGTCGGGTCGCGCTCCATCTCTTCCCAGATACCCTGGCGAATTGCTTCGACCAGGGTAGCCTGACCACCACGTTCAGGGCGCGCCGACTTATGCTCTTTCTTGATTGCCGTTGTCATCAGTTCTTCAGTTTAGACATCGATTCCTCGCTCCTCAGCAAGGCCGCGTGCCTTGATGATGATATCGTCGTCAACCGGCCTTGTGGCAGCCGTCAAGCCTTGCACTTCCTCGACTGGCCGTCCCAGCGCAAGAGCTAGTTTCTCATCGCTTCCTTCAAAACCAGCGTCACGCAGTTTCGTAAGCAAGGCTCTGCCCTCGGCCTCGGTTGTACCCCGATCATCTACTTGATCTGTTCCTTCGTTATCACCCATGGTCTATTTCCTCCGTAGCTTGAGGCTCTTTCTTAGTGGAGTTGGTTCCTTACTTAAGGATCACGTCATCGTCAACGGGAGCCAGGGAGCTTTGTGCTTCGTTAACTTCCTCGGTGGGATGTTCTCGTTGTTCATTGCCGCCTTCGGCTTCGCTGGTTTCCTGATCATCTACCTGGTCGGGTTCGTTCTGGGCTTCGTTATCCATGGTCTAGTCTCCTTTTGGTTTTGACATTTTGAAAGCAAGTGCCGCTTCATTGATTACTCGTTTTGACCGAGAACCGTGGGACGAAATGCGGGCGGCACGATGTTGTTGTCGAAAACTCTATGCGCAGCTTGTTCAGGATCGGGCATTGGAGATGATTCGGCCCACGCACAATCCTCTTCAATCTCGCGCATAACCTCCTCGCTGATTGCAGCCAATTTCTCCTTAGTGGCAACGCCTTGCTCGAGCAAATGTCTTTCGTAACGATCAACCGGATCGTTGTGTTTCTCCCACCACTCGATTTCGCCAGCAGGTACGTAGCGTTGATCGTCGTGTTCCGCATGGCCTTTGCGCCGGTAAGTCTTCGCTTCGATCAACACAGGGCCTCCACCACGGCGCGCGTAATCGGCTGCGCTCTTCGTAACCTCGTAGCACGCCACGATGTCATTCCCATCAACAATCGACGCGGGAATATTGTAGCCTGCGGCCTTCTCAGCCAGATCTCTGACGGCGGTTTGCATATTCGTGGGAGTTGAGTAAGCGTAGTGGTTGTATTCTGCGACCAATATTAGCGGGAGCTTCTGAACCGCGGCAAAGTTTATTCCCTCATGAAACGCGCCTGTACTCATGCCGCCATCACCGATATATGCAATCGCGACGATTGGCTTCTTTTGCATTCGGGCCGCCAGGAGTACCCCGGTCATCACGGGGATCATGTCGCCCAAATGGGAGATAGGACCAATGAATCCCTTCTCCATGTCGCCAAAGTGAATATTAAGATCGCGTCCGCCCGAAGGTCCCCAAGCCTTCGCCATATATTGCGCGAAGATTTCGCGAGGGCGAATTCCCTTAACCAGCACCGCGCCAAGATCACGGATCAAGGGAGTAACGAAATCATGAGGCTGCAAAGCGTAGGCGCTGCCAACGGCGGTTGCTTCCTGGCCCAAGGAACGAAAGACTCCGCCAACAACTTTGGTCTGGCGATATAAATTAACGAGGCGCTCTTCCACGAGCCGTGTCAACTTTAGAAAACGGTACATCTCGAGCATCTGTTCAGGCTTGAGTCTGGTCTCGGTGGTGCAGGTCAAAGGTTTGCCTTCGCCAGGCTTGCGCGGGGCATATTTCGTGCTGACACGCATCTGAAAACGGGGCCGCCGCAGATTGCGCCGGCGACTCGCGTTTCTTGCGGGACGCTGGTTCACTTCACTCGCTGCTGTTTTGTTTGGTTGATCCATCTGAAGCTGCGGCTGAAAGCGCTTGATAACTTAACCCAGGGTTGCCAGCCGGTGCCAGAGATTCAAGAAAAGGAAGCTCAACCTGAAAGGCTTGGATATCCTGGGCGAATGTGTTTACCGACCTTTGGAGAGCAGATGCGACCGTCCCGCGGGATTGTACTCCAGGTTAACTATCAGACACCTTCGTCTAAAAGCTACTCAAATATGGACTGCCAACCCGTGCACGCCCTCTGCGGCTTCCATCACCGTTTCCGAAACTGTCGGGTGCGCGTGCATTGTCCGCCCGAGTTCTTCGGCAGTTGATTCAAGCTGCATCGCAACGCAGGCCTCGGCAATCAACTCCGTCGCATGCGGGCCAATGATGTGCACGCCGAGTATTTCGTCATACTTTGCTTCGCTAACTACCTTGACGAAGCCTTCTTCCTCGCCAAGAATCCGCGCCTTGCCGGAAGCGGACATGGGAAATTTTCCCACCTTTACCTCGTAACCCTGTTCCTTCGCTTTGGCTTCCGTCAACCCGACTGAAGCAACTTCCGGATCGCAGTAGGTGCAGCTTGGCACTAAACGAAGATTGATTGGACGCACATCTTTTTGGCCGGCAAGATGTTCCACGGCGACAATACCTTCCTTCGACGCCAGATGCGCCAGCAGCGGTGTCGGTACGACGTCGCCGATGGCATAGACACCTTTTTCGCCCGTCTGCTGAAACTCGTCAACTTGCACAAATCCCTTTTCGATCTTGATCTTTGTGCCTTCAAGTCCAAGGCCTTCCGTGAAAGGCATGCGGCCCACGGCAACCAGCAACATTTCAGCTTCAATACTAACTGCTTCACCTTTCGAAGTCTTGCCGGTCACCTTCACGCCCGTTTCAGTCTTTTCCAATTTTTCGAGTTTCGTATCGACCTGCGCCTTAATACCGCGTTTGCGAAAACTCTTTTCGAGTTCTTTCGAAACCTCTTCGTCTTCGAGCGGCACGAGTCTAGGCAATAACTCAACGATGGTCGTTTCGGCGCCAAACCGCGAGTAGACCGAGGCAAATTCGACCCCGACCGCTCCCGCACCCATCACGATCAGCGACTTCGGAACATTCTTCAACTCGAGAATGTGATCGCTGTTTACGACGTGCTCACCGTCGGTTTCAAAACCGGGGATGGGGCGAACTACCGAACCGGTCGCAATGATGATGTTCTTAGTTTCGATTGTTTGCTTCTTGCCATCAGCGCCGGCAATTTCTACCTTCCCTGGCAGTGCGAGTTTTCCAGTACCCTTGAACACCGTGACCTTGTTTTTCTTCATCAGGTACTCGATGCCCTTGGTATTCTTCAGTACAACTTTGTCTTTGCGTTTCTGCACGTCGGCGAAAGCCAGTTGAATTCCTGAGGCTTGCACACCGAAATCTGCGGCGTGTTGCATTTGTTCGTAGATGTGGGCCGACATAAGCATCTGTTTGGTCGGAATACAACCGCGCAGCGTGCATGTTCCTCCCAGACGCGTGTCCTTTTCAATGATGGCCGCTTTCAAGCCCAGTTGGCCGGCGCGTATCGCGGCGACGTAGCCGCCCGGTCCACTACCGATGATCGTTACGTCAAACTGTTCGTTAGCCAATGTGTTCGGGTTCCCCTCCTAAAGACAGTGATGAGTAATGAGAGGAACTAAAGAGCGTAAGGATCCTCAAACTTGTCATCTCGTGCCATTTTT
>DATBRN010000099.1:0-10949 GCA_036560225.1 Pyrinomonadaceae bacterium
CGCAAACACGAGCGCGGCAAGAAGCGGTAGTGCTGCTGCCCCTTTAGTCATCACTGCGAGGCCGCAACCGAGACCAACAACCAGCCACCAGCGCGCATTATCAGTCGTCTTCACGTAGGCATATACCGCGAGCAGAATAAAAAATGTCAGCAAAACGTCCATAGTGCCGGACCGGGCAAACTGGAACATCGGTGCTGAAACAAGAAGAGCAACAGCAGCCACTACAGCCGGCAGTTCATCGAAGAACCTTCTTGCCAGGAGCAGGGTCAATAGCACGACTCCGATCCCAGAAAAGGCCGAGACCGCGCGGGCCGAAGTCTCTGACACGCCAAAGATTTTGAAGAGGAAAGCCGTAAGCCAGATCAGTAACGGAGGCTTCTGAAAGAATTCCTTTCCATTCCAATGTGGTGTAATCCAGTCGCCATTGTTTGCCATTTCCTTTGCAGATTGCGCATAGATAGCTTCGTCCCAACTATCGAGCCTGCTGGAACCAAGTCCGATTAAGAA
This sequence comes from Pyrinomonadaceae bacterium, assembly GCA_036560225.1. Taxonomy (GTDB): domain Bacteria; phylum Acidobacteriota; class Blastocatellia; order Pyrinomonadales; family Pyrinomonadaceae; genus PSRF01. The sequence goes on from DATBRN010000099.1 coordinate 508, forward strand.
GACCGACGCTGCAATGAGTCCGATCACAACGATCGTGGTCCAGCGCGGTCGCATGGCAGTCGTCATAGCAATAGGCTCTTGTCTTAATGAGAAAAGAGGGGCCTCTGCAAGAATACACGAAACTCGACCCTCGTAAAGCAAACTGTTAGTTTGCGTCTGCTGGCCCAACACTGAGACAAGTGGCACGGCTCTTTCACGAAAATCAACCTGGGCCGTGACAATGAGCATTCAACTGAGAAAAATTTGCAGGTTGGGAAGGCGGGCTTGCCCCCGCTTGCCTCTAGTAACAATCAAGTTTTGAGCTTTCGACGGACTCGCTTCAAAGCGTGGACGCCTTAATGACTCTTAGAGATTGTGTCAAAACTTAAAACTTGACTTGCGCGAGAGGTGAGCGGGGGCAAGCCCGCCTTCCCCAACCTGCAAATTCTTTTCAGTTGAATGCTTATTCTCGCGAAAAGCGACTTTACTCCGCGATAGTCAAGTTCGGTGGGTGCTAACGGACCGTCCGCAAATTAACAGTTTGCGTTACACTCAACTTAAGGAGTGCGGAATATTTTGGACAAGGTCATAGTTTGGGTGCGAAGTCTGATCGAACGTCGCTTAAACCGTCCTTACATTCAGTTCATTTGCATTTTGGTACTTGCGGTTTATCTGGTCGCGTTCGTTGTGTCGTTTGCCACGAGCGTAAGAGGTCACACAGTTTTTGGACCTTATCTGGGCGCTGACTTTGCTGCGTTCTATGTCGCCGGCAAAATCTTCAACACTCGATCAGCTGATCGGATCTACGATGCCGAGCTCCACCACCAGCTTTATCAAGAGCAGTTTCCTGACGCCCCGCCTGACAGCCAGTTGCCCTACGTCAATGCCCCCTTCTTTGTTCTGCCTTTCACACTACTGGCACGGTTGCCTTACGCCTGGGCCTACTTGCTATGGGTCGTGCTGTCGCTCGCGCTTTACGTCGGAGGCTTTGTCATGCTTTGGAAGACACTCGACGGAATGCCTCGCGACACGGAGCTTGTGGCCTTGCTACTGGCGCTTTCTTTCATGCCGTTCCTGGTTGAGTGTCTGGCTGGAGGCCAGACTTCGGCGGTCGGATTTTTCTGCTTGGCCCTGGCGATTCGCAGTGAACATCGCGGCCGGTACATTCTGAGTGGTCTAGCTATTTCCTTGTGTACCTATAAACCGACTTTGCTCGTGCTTGTGTTGCCGATGCTCGTCATCACGCGTCGCTTCAAAACTATTCTGGGTTTTCTTATCGGCTGCGGAGTTCTTGCTATCGTTTCGTTGCTGGCAGTTGGAAAGCAGGGTTCCCTTGGTTACGTCAAAATCCTATTATTCTTTACTAATGCGTCGGCGAGTACCTCATCAGGCTTGCGGTCCTGGAAATACGTAGACATCAACTCTTTTTTCCGGCTCGTCCTGGGCAACTATCCATTTCTCAGATGGACCATGACCGCCGCGGTGTTCCTGCTAGTTCTGCCATTCCTTTTCCGCCGCTGGTGGCAGAGTGATTTGAAACGTGGAGACGAACAGAGTCTTGTCTGGGCCCTGGCACTAACCTGGACCTTGGTCTTGAATTTGTATCTGGGTATCTACGACAGCTCGCTGGTTGTCTTGAGCGTACTGTTGACGACTGATGTTTTGTATTCGCGGGCAGGCAAAGATCAGTCGGCCTTATCGACTGACTACAAATTCATTCTGTTATTAGTCTATGTCGTCCCCTGGATAACTCAACCCATCGCTCGCCTGACTGGCTTTCAGCCCTTCACGCTGGCGCTTGCTCTACTCGGAAGCTGGCAACTTATCAATTTCCAACGATTGATTAGCAGGCATAAGACCTGGCACGCGGGCTCCGGAGACGCCGAATGTTTATAGATACCGAGATCAATTTGCCACTCGCGCTCCAGCGGAGCACAATGTTTCCTTGGCGATGAGTTGCAAGATCGGTTGTTTCGCTCCTCCGGAGCAAGGGAAGGCTTGTGGACCTTGCATTCTATAAACATTACGTCCCTACGGGACCACGCAACTGAGCGGTGACTCTAAGCGACGTGCGACAGCGCGTTGCGCATGGCTTTGGCGGATTGCCAACGTTGAGTAGGATCTTTAACAAGGGCTCGGTCGATGATCTCGCAAACAGATTCGGGGAGATGAGGCGCCAGCTGGCGCAGAGGAATTGGCGGCTCTTCGAAGATGGCTTTAATAGTCTCAGCCATCCCGGACGTCCGTCCAACATTCAATGCGAGATGGCCTGACAAGAGACTGTATGCGGTCATACCAAGAGCATAGATGTCCGACTGTGGTTTCACGTCGCGAAAGTTTCTGAGTTGTTCTGGCGGCATGTAGGCAAGCGTTCCCGCCATTTCTCCGGCTACCGTCACTCCGCTCATGCCGGATTGCGTGAAGCACTTCGCCAGACCAAAATCTGCTAGTTTCGCTGACAGATTCGGAAATGTTCCTTGCACCAGGATATTTTGATCTTTGATGTCGCGGTGAATGAAACCTTGCGCGTGAGCGTACGACAATGCATCGAGCGCCTGAGTGATAATCGACAGCGTTTCCTGTTGCGGCAGCCAACCGCCTCGTGAATCGGCGAGTTTCGCAGCGTCCGCACCATCGACAAATTCAGTGACCAGATAGACCACGCCGTTGTGCACACCGCGATCAATATACTCGACGATACTGGGATGCTTGAGCGCAGCTGCCACATCGATCTCTCGCATGAAGCGGCGCATGTGTTTATCACTGACCGCAAATTCCGGCAGCAACGTCTTGATTGCCACGGGCCTTCCGGTTGTCTGGTTACGGCCCAGTACCACGCAGCCCATGCCGCCGCGCCCTAGCACTCTAACCGTGTCGTATCCGGGAATCGATTGCGGCGTTTTTTTTAACTCAATGCGACAGTCCTCGCAGAGAAAAGTTAGTTGTTCATCGGCGGAATTTGCCTGAGCTTCCTCCCGGCGACCGCAATTCAAACAGGCAACGGTAACAATCGTTGGTCTGCCTGATGGTGCAGATGAAGCATCTGCGGCATGTGCTCCCGAAGTGACTTCAACCAGTAATACCGTTTCGCCGCCTTGAATTTGGGCGCCATTTTCAAGGAAGGCTTCGCGGACTCTTTGGCCGTTTACAAACGTGCCGTTTGTTGAGCCAAGGTCGCGAAGAAAGCAGTGGGGCGGAGTGATTTCGAGCAAACAATGATTGCGGGAGAAGAACTTATCGTCCGTCAGGCAAAGGTGCGCTTCATTGCTTCTGCCAATTAGGAATGTTTCTGGTTGCGTGAAGCTGAAAACGCGGCCCTTGTACGGACCAGCCAGTACTCTTAAGTTGACTTGCATCTCTTTGGAGTGCGCTTTTGGAGCGAGTCACCGCTTGATCTCGAGGTCGTCGAAGGCAATCTCGACGGTATCGCTGGTGTAAAGCCCGGCGATACCACCCTTGAAGTTTTCGGTATCGGTAATGCGATTTACAAACTGGCCATTGATATAGAATGACAGCTCCGAACCTTTGGTGCGCACCTCAAGTTGATTAGTGTTGGTGCCTTTGCGAATTACTTTTGATGCAGTCCACGGCACGATCTCCGTTTGCACGTCTGCCTTATGCTTGACGATCTCATACTTCGATTCTTCGCCGGTGTAAATAAGGAGGGCGTAGTCCTCGAGTTGGCCGCTCTTTGATTTTTCTCCGTGAACGATAAGACCGAAGCCCGATGCCGCTGGGGTGCCGTCAACGCTGCGGGCGGTCACGCTGATCGTGGCGTCTCTAGTGTCGTAGGCGCTCGAGGGCGCGTACATCACCAGGTAGGTCTTCGCTTTTGAACGCATATGATACTGGCCGTCGGCGTACCAGATGTCGCCAAAAGCGTAGTTGCCGGTGCCCCACTTCTTTTCAGAAAAATCATCGCTAAGCAAGGTGGGCAGGTTCGCGTTTGCATTAGGCGAAACGTTCGCGTTTGGGCTGCTGTTTGTGTTGGGCGTTCGGAGGTTGCTGTTCGTGCGATTTGAGTTGGCGTTTGGATGCGGACCCATGCTGGCCAATGCCAGGATCACGATAACAACAACGGCCGCGATAATTCCCAAAATTACAAGTCCGCCCAGAATCCACCACAGGGCATTGGATTTTCTCGGCGCCGGCTGAGGAAGCACTGGCTGTGGTTGTGGCGGTGGCTGAGGAAGCACTGGTTGCGGTTGTGGCTGTGACTGCGAAACCTGAGGAACGACTGGCGGGGCGACCTGAGGAACCGGGGGAATCGACGGCGGAGGCCCGGAAGTCGGCGCCTTCGTATCGCGCGGCTCTGTGTAACGAATGGTCGCATGCGGATCAAAGCCGGGTGTAGCACTGCCCGGCACTTTGACCGTCAGCGGCGTACCATCTTCCAAACAGAAGTTGAGCGACGCATCAGTGTAGGTGCGATTACAAGTGGGACAGGTTTTCATGCTTCTTTATGTGAACGTTCCCGGTTCAGAGCCAGGATCTCGATTGAGCGTCTTCGACGGTTGGCCTCGGTATGAATTTAGCCCTGGCTGTCAACAGCGGTAAAACTGCGGAGCCAGCGAACGGCCCGACGATGATTCGCTGTTTATTATAGGGAAACCTCAACACGGCTCAAGCGCTAATGGGCTTACCGCAACGGCCGCAGAATCTCGTGTCGCCTGAATAACTACTGCCGCAGATCTTGCAAACCACTTCCACCGGTCGCGGTTTGCTCCAGTCCAACGACTGGGCGGCGATGAAAATACCGCACTTGCCGCAGAATCTCACAGCTAAAGGATATTCCTGCTTACAACTAGGACAAATGATTGAGGCGGACGGACGCGAAACCGAGCTGCCAGTAGGCCGAGCGATCTCCGGGTCTTCTCGCACAAACATGAAAGTTGTCCCGCCGCACCTTCCGCAGAACCTTATTCCTTCGGCGAAGCGCGACCCGCAGCTGGTGCAGACAACTACGCGCGGCGTGTCTACTGTTCCACCAGTTCTGCTGTCAAGACTTCCTCCTTGCGAGGGCGTCAACGGCTCGCTTGATGGTGCACTCTTGAACTGTGCCTGAATAATCTGTTCGATTCCGTCGGGCCTGATCTCAATTACGCGCTCGTCGTCAATCTCGCCTGAGCGGGCGACACGCAGTACATGTTGACCGGGAGGAATGGAGTTGAGAATCACCCGGCCCGACCGTCCGATGCTCCCGTGTCGTTCATCATCAACATACACTTCCGAACCCTGCGGAGCCATCACGACCAGGCGCGAATCACTCTGGCTTTGAGTTTCAAATCGCTTTCCTGCGGCCGTCTCCAGTTCGTCAAACCACTCACCCGCGTTTTGCGGTCGTTCAGAGGGGTCACGAGCCAGTGCCCGCAAAATCACACTGTCCACTTCAGTCGAGATGTCAGATCGCAAGCTCAACAAGGATGGAGGCGACTGCATGAGTTTCTGGGCGACTAGTTGGGCGAGATCGCCGATGAATGGAGGGCGACCGCCCAGCATGTGATAAGCGATGGCGCCCAAAGCGTAGATGTCGGCGCGGGCATCCAACTGCACGCCCGTTTGCATTTGTTCGGGGGCCATATACTCAGGTGTGCCAATGATGCCGCGCGATTCGGGACCACTTGCCGAAGTCGATCCACTTTGGTCCGCATGAATGATTTTTGCCAGGCCAAAGTCTCCGACTTTGACAAACCCATCCGCCCCGCTGCTGCTACTCCAGCGAGACTGTACCGCTGCAGACCCCGGGCTGCTACCGGCTCTGCGGAGCCGTTGCATAATGAAGATGTTTGCGGGTTTGAGATCGCGGTGAAGTATGCCCTCATCATGCGCCGCCTCAACGCCCGCGACCACCTGGGCCAGGATTGCTACCGTGCGCTGGACATCCAAGGTGCCCTCGCGTCGCAAGAGTTGATAAAGGCTTTCCCCATCGACATATTCCATTACCAGAAAGAACACGCCGTCAGGGCTCTTTCCGAAATCAGTGACGTCTACCACGTTTGGATGACGAATCGAGGCGGCCGCGCGAGCCTCGCGCTCGAATCGAGCAATTGCTTCACCCTCTTGCAGCATTTCGTCATCGCTGAGGATGTCGGGCCGAACTGTCTTTACCGCTACGCGACGTGTCACAAGGTTCTGATCGCGGGCCCGATAAACCTGTCCCATTGCGCCGCGGCCCAGACGTTTCTCCAAAAGGTAACGTCCCGATAGCAGTCTTGGTCCCGGCAGCGTGTGTTTTGTGTTTGCTTCGTCTTGCGGACAAGTGACTACGTCGTCTTCATAACAATTCTCGCAACGTGGACACTCGCGCATAAAGAGGGATTTGGCATGCGGTGACCTGACAGGCACCCCGGCCGGTCTGCCCGGCTGGGCACCCCGCTCACCGCTTTGTTAATCATCGGCTTGGTGCCGTCGTCCTAAACTCGACTCCTAAATGACCAATGAAAAATGTGAAATGATATATGGAAAATCCTTCCGGATTTACTAACCCTTGCTCTCGGCCGTCTGCAACTCCGAAGTACATCCGGAGCACCTGGTTGCTGCTAGCGGAATTGAAGATAGACAAAACGGACACTCTTTAGTTACGGCGACCTTTTCCTCGCGCTTCGATCGATTGACAGCTTTGATTATCAAAAAGATCACGAAGGCAATGATCAGGAAACTGACGAGAGTGTTAATTAACGCGCCATACGCAATTACCGGCAGCCCTTTCTGTTGGGCCTCAGCCAATGATGCTGGGTGCTGGCCGGAAATGTCGATGAAGAGATTTGCGAAATCAACCTTACCCAGCGCCAGACCGATGGGCGGCATGATAATGCCTTCAACCAGCGCAGTAACAATCTTCCCAAAGGCCGCGCCGATAATGACGGCGACCGCCAGGTCCAGCACATTGCCGCGAGTAACAAAGTCGCGAAACTCTTTTAGCATGTGAGTCTCCTTTTGTTTGTCAGTTCAGAGAAAATGCTGTCGGGGTATAACTCAGACCTTGCGTACTGCGGCTTTTCCGCCTCACAGTGCGGTAAGGCTCCGCCTTACCGTGGAGTCTCTAAAAATATTTTGAGGCTTCGCCTCCGATTGATGAGGCGCAGCCCCAAGGAATAAAAGGGGCGAGCCAGTGGAAAGGCGGAGCCGTTCCACACTGTGCGGCGGCAAAGCCGCAAGAATCTGTCGTGACAATATACCTGCTTTTTATCAATGACAAATCAAGGTCGGTCTACTTCATTGGCAGTTTTTCGCTGGTTTGTACCCGGCCTTCTCGGCTTCTTCCTTTGTCTTAAACACTAAGTGGACCTTTGGATTAATCTCTTGCGCAGGTTTGCAGCCCTCGGGGTAATAAACTTTGGTTCTGCTGTCAGCAACTATCTCGGTCGACTCGCCTTCTTCAAGTCCCGAATGCTGCTCTTCTTTGGCCTCTCTACGCGCTGCCACCATTTGCGCCGCCGCTTCATCGATAATGTGAAAGCTTGGTCCCTCAGCAACGATTAAGACAGTCATTTGAAAGTCTGCACAACGGAGCTGTTGACCGCGCACTTTCCATTGTGTCCACGCATGCGGCAGATGAAGAGACTGCGAGATTCCGTTAACAAACTCAGGCGCAGTTTTCCATTTAAACGAACCGTCGTAACCTAACCAAAGAGAAGTCAGGCGGCCATCTAGAAAGTCGAATGAAATGGTTCTGACTCCGGCCAAGCCGGCCTTGGCGATTTCCCGATCGAAGTCCGGACTAATGCTTGTCTTCGACACTCCGAAATCGTCATTTCTGCCGAAGGCAACTTGAGGCACGCGAAGCTTGAGCTGTGCTGTAGACATCCCCATCCGGAAACCAAACAATTCAGGCGCGTCGGGAAGTTCAGAGAGCTTCAGTGAGCATTTGTTGTCCTGCCCGAAGACACCTATGGCGCAGCACAAAATTAACAATAGAGCTAGTGACTTGATTCGCATCACTTAATAAGCGATCTAATTAGTTTCTCCAACTCATCCGGCTCGAATGGAGTTGAGACATACTCATTGCAGCCGGCTGCAAGCGCGTGGTCCTCATACTGGTCAGCACCGTAAGCGGAAACGGCAATGATGGGGACCTCTTCGAAATCCTCCAGCTCGCGTATTTTACGAGTTGCTGCGAGCCCATCAAGTTCCGGCATTTCAACGTCCATGATGATGAGGTCAGGCCGATCGCTGGCCGCAGCAGCGATGGCCCTATAGCCGTTTTCAGCCTCAATCACACGAAAACCTTTTTTTTGGAGCCAGGTCCTCAGCAGCAATCGCGTGTCGTCAAAGTCATCGACGACAAGAATCGTGCGCGGGGCCTCATTTAGATTATCGCTATCGGCAGACACCATGCTCGTTTCTGTTTGACGGAGAAGGGATGCTGAACAAGCAGCAAATCCCGGCGCTGGTAACTCCCGCTATGAGCGAATGCGGGCCAGATTTCAGAAACCCAACTCAGCTTGGATTAAAAAAAGTCGCATTGAGTTGGCGGGGTAGCAAGCCTACCATTTTAATTCCGCGCCCGCCAATGTAGGTTGCCTTTTGGGGGTGCGGCAGCCTGTCGCAGGTTGGGCCGCCGTGCTCGATTAGGCCCGCATGTTCATTAGACCGCAGCCTGACTGACGTCCAACCTCTGCCTTCTGCCTTCTGCCTACTGTTTCTCCGTTGTCAAACGGTTGCGATTTGAGTAGCATCGCGATCCCATGACTACAACTGCTGAAACAATGAGGGGCGACGAGATCGTCGATCTCTGCCGCCGGCACACACTCTTCGAATGGTCCGCGCAGGCTGCGGTGGAACCAATCCCTGTAGCGCGGGCAAAGGGAATCTACTTCTGGACGCCTGAGGGGAAACGCTTCATCGATTTCAATAGTCAACTGATGTGCGTGAACATCGGGCACGGTGACGAGCGGGTCATTCGCGCAATTCAAGAACAAGCTGCAACGCTCGCGTATGCCAACCCGTTCATGGCCACGGAGGTGCGCGCTCGTCTGAGCGTAAAGCTCGCGGAAATCACACCCGGTGACATCGACACTTTCTTTTTCACAAACGGCGGCGCTGAAGCAAACGAGAACGCGATCCGCATTGCCCGAATGTTCAGTGGGCGTCACAAGATTGGTTCACGGTATCGCTCATATCACGGAGGAACAGCAGGTGCGCTGACGCTGACTGGTGATCCGCGGCGGTGGGCTGCAGAGCCAGGCATTCCCGGTGTCTTTCGTATTCCGGATTTCTACCACGGCATTCAGCAGGGCGCGGATTCAACTGAGGACGTTCTGGCGCGAACTGAGGAAATACTACAACTCGAAGGTCCGCAGACGGTGGCGGCGATTATTGTCGAACCGGTGGTTGGGACCAACGGGGTCCTGGTGCCGCCGGACGGCTACATGCAGGGATTACGGATTCTGTGCGACAAGTACGGAATTCTGCTCATTGCCGACGAAGTGATGGCCGGCTTCGGCCGCACCGGCGAATGGTTTGCCGTGGACCACTGGAAGGTCGTGCCCGACTTGATATCGTTGGCCAAGGGCCTGACGAGCGCATACGTGCAGCTCGGTGCGGTGGGCATGCGACGGCACATTGCCAAGCACTTCGAGAAGAACGTCTTCTACGGCGGTCTTACGTATAACAGCCACCCACTCGCCTGCGCCGCAGCGCTGGCTACCATCGCCGTTTACGAAGAAGATGGCCTCATCGAGAACTCGCGACGCTTAGGAGGCGTGATGCGCAGCATGCTCGAGGATTTGCAGAGTCGTCATCCGTCAGTGGGCGCGACGCGCAATATTGGTCTCTTCGGAATCGTGGAAGTGGTGCGCAACCAGGAGACGCGGGAGCCGATGGCGCCGTTTAACGGAACGTCACCCGAGATGCAGGCGCTTAACAAATTCTTTCGCGCAGAAGGGCTCTACACGTTCGTGCGCTGGAATACGTTCTTCACCAATCCTCCGCTGTGTATCACTGAAGAGCAAATGCGTGAGGCGTTTGCGATCATCGACAAGGGATTGGAGATCACCGATCGCGCAGCAACGTAGAAGCAGAGGTCAGAAAGCAGAAAGCAGAAAGCAGAAGGCAGAAAGCAGAAGGCAGAAGGCAGTCAAGCGGTCCCATGAGGTCAGTACCACCTCGCGGTAGCGGGTGGGCCGTACCATTGATGATCGGCGATTGCCGATTGTCGATTGATTGATACCCGTAAGGCAAATTGGCAATCGGCAATCGCAAATCGGCAATTGGCATACCCGCTACCGCGAGGTGGTACTGATGACCTCATGGGACCGCCGCTTGACTGCCTTCTGCCTTCTGCCTTCTGCCTTCTGACCTCTGATCTCTGTTCTGGTACCCGCGGCAGGGGTCGAACCTGCGACCTTTCGCTCCGGAGGCGAACGCTCTAATCCACTGAGCTACGCGGGCTTAAACAAAATCGCAGGTTCAAAGAGGTGCACAAGAAATGTACCCCTTTCTGTACCCCTCGTCAATATCGG
>DATBRN010000100.1:0-43996 GCA_036560225.1 Pyrinomonadaceae bacterium
CTTCAACACGGTCTTTGCAATCGATCCGAACATCCAGGTCCAGCGCAACGATGAATTCAACTTCGGCATTCAACGTGAGATCGGATTCAAGACAGCGCTTGAGATACGCTACGTCGGAGGGCGCAGCAACAACATGGTGCGAGGGGTTGATCTAAACCAGATCGACATCAATGCCAGCGGATTTCTTCCTGACTTCATCAGGGCACGAAACAACTGCCGCCTTCAAGGCGCGACTTTGCCTGGTGTCGGAGATCCCTTGCTACGCTGCACCGATGCCCGCTTCAATCCGGCGATTTCAGGAAGCCAGCCACTGCCGGCTTTCAACCTTCTCCCGTTCGGCGCTTTCCTTAACAACCCGGCGGTGACGACGCCCATTATCAACGGCACACCGGCGGACCTGGCGTTGATCTACATCCAGAACGGTCTGGATTTTGATCCGGCTACAAACAGCGGTATTCGCTTTAGACGGAACTTCTTTGCTGGTCCAGTTGATCTTCTGGTCAACGGCGGCCGCTATCGTTACAACGCACTGCAGGCAGAACTGCGGCGACGCTTGACCAATGGCTTCAGCTTCCAGATTAACTACACCTTCCAAAAAACTCTGTCAGATATCGAGACAGACGGCCAGGCCCGTTTCGATCCATATCTCGACAATAACAACAAACACCTCGACTATTCGCGCACGGACTATGACCGTACCCATTCGGTCAACTTCAACGCGATCTATGAGCTGCCGTTCGGGAAGGGTAAGCAGTTCATGAATGAAGGTGGACTGCGCGATCGATTGTTCGGCGGATTTCAACTCACGTCGCTGATTAACGTCAGCTCAGGAGCCCCGATCTCGATTAGAGACCTTACCGGTACTCTCAACCGTGCGGGTCGTTCAATTCGCCAGACCGCAAACTCGAGTCTCACTACCGACCAGATCAAGAAATTGATCGGAATCTTCCATCAGAACGGCAAAATCTATTTTATTGACCCGTCGGTGATTGCACCGGATGGTACCGCCACCGGTGGCAATCTCGGAACAACTCCTACTGCCAGTTTCCCAGGACAGGTCTTCTTCAGGGCCCAACCCGGTCAGACTGGCAACTTGCCGCGAACATTTATCAATGGACCTATGTACTTCAATTGGGATGCTGGGTTAATCAAGAACATCAGCTTCACCGAACGAAGCAGACTCCAGTTGCGAATGGAAGTTTTCAACGTTCTTAACAACGTTAACTTCTTTGCTCCTTCGGGGGCCAATGCGACGAGTTTTGGCGAGGACAGCAACATCTTCAACATCAACAGCGCAACCTTTGGACAAATCACCACTGGCAGCGCGTATCCGCCGCGCATCATCCAGTTTGCCGCGCGGTTTGAATTCTGATCGAGGCGCCTGCCGGCAACGCGACCAGAAAGTAATGGGGCGCGACCTTCGGGTCGCGCCCTTTTTAGAGAGAAGCTCAGCTCAATAAGCCAGTAAATTCTGCAGGTTGGGAAGGGGGCAAAGCGAAGCGCGCCCCCGCTCCAGCGAAGCGTGCTGTTGCTTGCAAAAGCATCCGACAGGTCAAATAGAATGCTGATGGAGATTCGACTAAAAGGAAAAGGGATGGCGCTTCGCTGGAGCGGGGGCGCGCTTCGCTTTGCCCCCTTCCCAACCTGCAAATTTACTTTAAGAGAAGTCAACATTGGTTACCGAAGCCAAACCTCGCTCCAATCCATGCTATTATCCGGCTCCGCTTTTTAATCCCTCAGGTGCCAACGCCAAGGAGCTGATGATATGTCGGAGACTTTGCCCGGAGCAGGCCTACGCCTAATTTGTATAGTCGTTTTCTTATTGCTTGCCTCGTTTTCAGTTTCGACTTCAATTAAGGCGCAGCAAACACCAACCCCAACCACCACGCCTGCGGCAAGCGAGTCTGATCCGTTCAAAGTATTTCAGTGGCGATCGATTGGTCCATTTCGAGGCGGCCGGTCGACGGCGGTCACCGGCGTCGCCTCGCAACCGTTGGTCTATTATTTTGGCGGCACGGGCGGTGGCGTTTGGAAGACAGTCGACGGTGGCATCAATTGGGAACCGATCTCGGATGGTTCCGTATTCGGCACTGGCTCAGTTGGGGCGATTGGTCTGTCGGATTCCGATCCCAACACGATTTATGTTGGCATGGGAGAATCGCCGATCCGCGGCAATGTCTCGCATGGTGATGGTGTCTACAAATCCACGGACGCGGGCAAAACGTGGAAACGCGTTGGCCTCGAAGACACGCGTCAAATTTCGCGTATCCGAGTGAATCCCAAGAACCCGGACATCGTTTACGTTGCGGCCCAGGGCCATGTTTGGGCTCCTAACGAGCAGCGCGGCATTTTTCGTTCTAAAGACGGCGGCAAAACCTGGCAGAAGATCTTCTATCGCGGCGACAAGGCAGGCGCCAGTGACCTCATAATCGATCCAACCAATGCAAACATTCTCTATGCGGGCTTTTGGCAGGTTTTTCGCAAGCCCTGGACGCTCGAAAGCGGCGGGCCGAGTAGTGGGATCTTCAAATCAACTGACGGTGGAGACACCTGGACTGATATCACGCGCAATCAGGGTTTACCAAAGAGCATGATTGGCATAGTCGGGATTACGGTGTCGGCGGCAAACCCCGATCGTCTCTGGGCCATCGTGGAGGCAGAGGATGGCGGCGTGTTCCGCTCAGACAATGCGGGCAAGACCTGGACGAAAACTAACGAGCAACGGAACCTCCGCCAGCGTGCCTGGTATTACACGCGTATCTACGCAGATCCCAAAAACGCTGACACGGTTTACGTTTTGAACACGGCCTTCTACAAATCAAACGACGCCGGCAAGACGTTTACTCCGATTTCAGTGCCGCACGGCGACAACCATGATCTTTGGATCGCTCCGGATGATCCTAATCGAATGATCAATAGCAATGACGGTGGTGCCAACGTTTCGTTCAACGGCGGGAAGAGTTGGACAGAGCAGGACCAGGCAACGGCGCAGTTCTACCGAGTCGCGTTGGACAACGACTTCCCTTACAACATCTATGGCGCGCAGCAGGATAATTCCACCGTGCGTATTGCCAGCCGCACGACCGACATTGGCATCAGGGAGGCGGACTGGTACGACGTTGGCGGCGGCGAGTCTGGCTGGATTGCTCCCTCGCCGAAAGATTCACAGATAGTCTTTGCCGGCTCGTATGGCGGTTTGATTACCCGGTACGATCATCACACCGGTCAATTGCGCGACGTGTCTCCCTATCCCAATAATCCGATGGGCGCCGGCGCAGACGTTTTGAAATACAGATTTCAATGGAACTTTCCGATCCTCTTCTCACCTCACGATCAAGACACGCTATACACAGCGGGCAACGTACTCTTCAGATCATTGAACGAAGGGCAAAGTTGGGAAGTGATTAGTCCTGACCTAACGCGAAACGACAAATCGAAACAGGGAGCGTCAGGCGGACCGATCACGAAAGACAACACCAGTGTTGAGTATTACAGCACTATCTTTACGGTGATGGAGTCGCCTATTCAGAAAGGTGTTATCTGGACAGGCTCAGATGATGGTTTGGTGCAGCTCACGCGGGACGGCGGAAAGAACTGGAGCAATGTCACACCACCAAAGGATCTGATGCCGGAATGGATACAGATTAACTCTATCGAAGCTTCGCCCAACGATCCAGCCACAGCTTACGTCGCCGCGACGATGTATAAATGGGACGACAACAAGCCGTATCTCTTCAAGACCAGCGACTACGGCAAGAGCTGGAAGAAGATCACGAACGGTATTCCAAACACGACCTTTACTCGCGTGGTTCGCGAGGATCCCAACAAGAGGGGCCTGCTCTACGCCGGAACCGAGACTGGCATTTATGTTTCTTTCGATGATGGCGCCAACTGGCAGTCGATGCAGTTTAATCTTCCCGTGGTTCCCATCACTGATCTGGCAATTCAAAAACGGGAACAGAATCTAGTGGTCGCGACGCAGGGGCGCTCCTTCTGGGTGTTCGACGATCTGCCGCTGATTCATCAAATGATGGACGCGGGCGGCATGAATGTTGTGAAGCAGACGAGACTTTTTCAGCCGGAGAATCCCTATCGCATGGGTGGCGGTAGTCCTCAGCTTCCAGCCACCGCGACGATCGGAAAGAATCCACCCAACGGAGCAGTCATTTTCTACTCATTAAGGTCTAAGCCCACTACAGACGTGGTCCTGGAGTTTCTCGACTCATCGGGGAAGTCGATCCAAAAGTTTACTGGCAAAGTGTCCCAGGCGGCCAAGCCTGAAGCGACGCCAGAGCCCTCGCCGGATGCCTCACCGACGAGCAGTCCTCAGGCGTCGCCCACGCCAACTCCCGGTACTGCACCGGTGACAACCCCACCTGAAGAACCACAGGCACCGTCCGGTGAAGAGTCGGAAGGTTTTGGTGGCGGACGGCAACAACCGCGAGTGACAACCGACGTGGGATTCAATCGCTTTGTCTGGGATCTGCGTTATGCCGAGTCGGTTCGTTTTCCAGGAATGATTCTTTGGTCCGGCGAGATGCGCGGCCCTCGCGTCGTGCCCGGCAGGTATCAAGTCAGGCTTACGGTTGATGGTAAGACGGAAAGCCAGAACTTTGAGGTAAAACCCGACCCACGTCTGGGGACTTCAGCCGCTGACTACGCAAAACAGGTTGAGCTTGGGCTGAAGATCCGCGACAAAGTGTCTGAAACCCACAATGCGATCGTTCAAATTCGCGATGTGCGTAAACAGGTAGACGATCTCTTGAAACGAGTTGCCGGGCAGCCGAGCTTCAAAGTAATCAACGATGCAGCAACGTCGCTGAAGAAGAATCTCGCCGGCGTCGAGGAGAGTTTGTATCAAACAAAGAATCAAAGCAGTCAGGATCCCCTGAACTATCCAATTCGGCTCAACAACAAACTAGCGGCGTTGGCTGGGGTAGTCTCCAGCGCTGACACGGCTCCCACCGAGCAATCGTATGCAGTTTACGATGAACTGGTTGTGCAAATTGATGCGCAATTGGCGCGGTTGGCCCAGATCCTGAAGACAGATGTGCCGGCATTCAATCAGCTCGTACGTGACCAGAACATCCCGGCGGTGACGGTTCGGCCACTCGCAAGCGGTGAGGAACGCCGACACCCATAGGAGACCTTAAGAGATTTTCCATATATCATTTGACATTTTTCATAATTTTTCATTTGTCATTGGATTTCCCCAAATCACAGCTCAAAACGATGGTTCAGACTTGACGCTTTGAGGTCCGGAAATGGCAATTGAGAAATGGAAAATGAGAAATGAAAAATTTTTTCTGTTTCTCTGAACAAATCAGGCAGCAGCAAGCCCAGTAATCTGTTCAAATGAACTTGCTCCTCCTCGCGCTTGGGTGTAGTCTGAAAGCAGTTATCAAACCAATAGCTGCGTCAGCTACAAGCATTTCTCTCCCGGTACGGAGCCCCCTGAATTAACGCGCTCGTTTAGAGCCACCTCACCGAAGTCTCTTCTGTATGTGTTCCTTGGATTGCCGATTAAGGCGATGGGTTTTGGGACTTTCGGTCATAACGCTTGAGGAAACGACGATGAAAAAACTAATACTTCTCTTGGTGATAACCTTAGCTTCTGTCTCTATTGCTTCCGCCGACACCATCCATCTTCGGAGTGGAACAACTTTGCGAGGTACGGTGCTTGGCTTCATCAATGGCCGGTTTGCCATCCAGTTGACCAGCAGCGCTACCGTGACTATAAGTCCCAATCGAAATCAGTCTGGGAACGTTACTGGCACAACTCGCACGGTCAATGCCGGCGAGGTGATCTTTCTGCGGCCACGCGATATCGAGCGCATCGAGATTGAGGGCCGTTCGCTCGATGACGCACGTTATCAAACGCGTACGGTAGACGTCTCGCTGGGAGCAAACTGGGTTGATAGTGGGGTCGATGTCAGACGCGGCGAGCGAATAAGAGTCGACGCATCCGGAACGATCTATGCGGGTCGTTCGAGGATAACGCCTGCGGGTTTGGGCACGACGGATCTAAATGCACCTTTGCCGCGAGCGGCTGAGGGAGAACTCATCGGAGTCATCGGCAACGACTACGATGCGCCAATCATTGAGATTGGTTCGGGACGGGATTTCGTCGCCGACCGCGATGGCCGTCTTTACTTGACGATTAACCGCGGCAACTACACAGATGCTCGCGGAGCCTTCAGCGTACGAGTACGAAAAGAAGTTGATCTGTCAGCAATGGCAAGGGCTGACGATAATCGCAATCAGTCCGACAACAGTACTGATCCGTTCGGATTTCCAGATGAATCAGCCACCGGGCCGGCGACCATCCGTTCGCGATCCGGTGTCTACAATCGAAACGACAACCGCGATCGAACTGGCCGAACTGCGGAACGGATTATCGCAGTGCAAGGCAACCAATCGCGTGGTGCGGATACGGGAATCGATTTGCGTGCCGGCGATCAGGTCACAATTACGGCTACGGGAAATGTCACTGCGGGCCGGCGTGCGGGTGTGGTTTCAGCTGATGGCGGACGTGTCAGTGCTGTCTTTTCGACTTATCCAGTGCCAAGCGCGGGCGTTGGCGCTCTGATTGGTTACATTGTTCAAGCCAATGGTCAAACAACACAGCCTTTTTTGATCGGTAGCCAGTCAACTTTTACTGTGCCGGTTGATGGCAGATTGTACCTGCAGGTCAACGACGACAACTATGCTGATAACAGTGGTAGCTTCAGCGCTCGTATCGTTTATCCAGACTATCGATGAAAGAACGAATTTAGGTTGAGTGTAGGATCAGGTCGCTACGCTTCATGCGTAACCGACCTGATGCTCGAATTCTGTACCGGTTTCATGGTAGGGTTTTGCCGCTCACGGTCTGATGAGTGGCGGGACAGGGAGGAGTCCCTGCCTGCTTGGAAATACCCGCGGCCCGTGGTTTTTGGTGACGGGCAAGTAAGCCCGTGTTAAGATTCCAGCCATCATGCATGGGGATGTAGTCATTATTCGATTAGTTTTTGCTGGAATTCTCGTTGCCTCTGGATACGTTCTCAAACCTATCGAGGCAGGCATACCGTGGATTTCTGACGCTTGGCTCTCTGCCTCCGCAGGGGCCGTCATTGCTCTCTGCATAATCATCTTTGAACGAAGAATCAGGCGAGCGTCTTTGAAGACTCTGATTGGGGCTGCAGTGGGCTCGATCCTGGGAATCATTGGAGCGTTTCTGATTGGGTTTTTGATTAGCCATCAGCCCGCGGGTGATCCCGAAATCAAGACCTTCTTGACCCTTGCACTAACGTTTTTCATGGCTTATGTGGGCCTTATGGTCGGAGCCGCTAAAGGGGAGTACCTGGAACTTTCGGCTTTGGGTGGCATCCTCACCGACAAAGCCGCACGCCGTGATCTTAAAATTCTCGACACGTCTGTAATAATCGATGGCCGCATCGCCGACGTTGCCGAAACAGGATTCCTTACCGGTTCGCTGATCATCCCACAATTCATTCTTCGTGAGCTTCAACAGGTAGCCGACTCCCCCGATTCGTCAAAGCGCCAGCGTGGTCGTCGTGGCCTCGACATGTTGAACCGGCTCCAAAACAACAGTGCACTCGATATCCAAATTGTTGAAACCGATTTTCCCGCAGTGCGCGAGGTTGACCTGAAACTGATCGAGCTTGGCAAACAACTCGATGCCGTGATCGTCACCAACGATTTTAATCTCAACAAGGTCTCGCAACTGCGCGGCGTTAGCGTGCTCAATATCAACGAACTGGCCAATGCGTTAAAGCCGGTTGTGCTTCCGGGCGAGGCGATGCGCGTGTTCATTTTGAAGGAAGGCAAGGAATACAATCAGGGCGTTGCCTACCTCGATGATG
This sequence comes from Pyrinomonadaceae bacterium, assembly GCA_036560225.1. GTDB lineage: Bacteria > Acidobacteriota > Blastocatellia > Pyrinomonadales > Pyrinomonadaceae > PSRF01. Next base: position 7,866 of record DATBRN010000100.1, read on the forward strand.
GGACTATGGTCGTTGTTGATAACGCCCGCCGGCTAATTGGCAAGAACGCGGACATCGCAGTGACGAGCGTACTGCAGACTACGGCCGGGAAGATGATCTTCGGCCGTCTGTGGGAAGAACAGGAGAATGGTTCGCCCAATGGCGAAAATCGAATTAACGGTTCCACGCGGCGCCCGTCGCGCGACTCTCGCACCGGACCCTTGCCCGTGCGCATTACCGACACTGAACCAATAACGGAATTGTAGGAATGGTGGATAAGGGTGATGAGTAGTTGTCAGTAGCTGGCATTCACCCATCGGTTCTTGCTCTTCAGTTCTTACTTTTTCAAGCAGCGCGATCATTGCCCACCTATACCTACGACGTGAATCCCTGGGCCGCTTATCATCATTCATCATTCACCTTCGTATGAATGTCGCAATCATTGCCGCCGCCGGGCAAGGCACGCGGATGGCGGGTCAGCGGCCGAAGCAGCTTCTAGAGTTGGCGGGGGTCCCAATTATTTTTCACACGCTCAAAGCCTTCGAGCAGTGTGATGAGATCCAGCAAATCATTGTGGTGATGACGCCGGAAGAAATCGCCGGATTCCGGTCGCTTGCGGAGAAAAATGATCTTCGAAAGATCAAAGCGGTAGTGCCGGGAGGTACAACTCGGGCCGACTCAGTGCTTCAGGGTTTGAATGTTGTGGAAGAGGCAAACGTTGAAATCGTTGCCGTTCACGATGGCGTACGTCCGTTTGTAACTCCTGATGAAATTGCGCGCACGGTCCAGGCAGCGAAACTGGAAGGCGCGGCGATTCTGGTTTCAGCTCCCGTCGATACGATCAAAGAAGTGAGGGATGGGACCGTCGTGAGGACGTTGAGGCGTGGTGAGCTGCGCAACGCCCTGACACCGCAGTGCTTTACTTATAAACTACTGCGCCGTGCCTACGAAGAAGCTGACGTTTCCGATTCGGAACTGACCGATGAAAGCTCACTCGTTGAGCGTTTGGGTGTGCGGATCGTTACCGTTGAAGGAAGTTCGCGCAACATCAAGATCACCAGGCCGGAAGATATTGCGATTGCCGAAGCGCTGCTAAAGAAATGAATTTTGGACTTAGTACTCAGTACTCAGTACTCAGTACTCAGTACTTAGCAAAGCCCAAACATGCATTATGTTCAGAATCGGTATTGGAAACGATATACACAGACTGGTTGAGGGCCGCAAACTCTTCCTTGGCGGCGTGCGCGTAAAGTTCGATAAAGGAGCTGAAGGTCACTCGGATGCCGACACCCTTTTGCATGCCATTACTGACGCATTGCTGGGCGCGCTCGCCTTAGGCGATCTTGGGGTCCATTTCCCCGATAGCGATCCGCAGTGGAAAGACGCCAACAGCAAGCAGCTATTAGCGCATGCGACGCAGTTAGCTTTTGACCGGGGCTTTAGCGTGGTGAATGTCGACGCCACCATTATGCTGGAGAGGCCACAACTTAGGCGGTACATCTTGTCCATGCGCAAGAACATCGCTTCGGTTCTGGGCGTGGAACTTTCACGTGTGAGCGTGAAAGCCAAAACGGCAGAAGGTCTGGATGCGGTTGGTCAAGGCCTTGCCGTTTCCGCGAAAGCAATAGTTCTTCTAGAAGCGTAACGAAAACTTTTAGTTTGCGGGCAGCTGTAAAGCAAACTGTTAGATTGCAGTGAGGCGTTGCCACTCAGGTTGAGACTTTACGCAGCGACGCAAACTAACAGTTTGCTTTACGAAGACTAAGGGGACCCGACTTGAGACCGCAGGACGTAATTCGTAAAAAGCGTGACGGCGGTCAGCTCTCACGCGAGGAGATCACGTTCTTCATTGAGGGCGTGACTCGGGGAACCATTGCTGACTATCAGACCAGTGCGCTGCTGATGGCCATCTACCTAAACGGCATGAATGATGCCGAGCAGGAGATCCTGACCGATGCGATGTTGCATTCCGGTAATACGCTGGATTTTTCAGACATCGCAAAACCAAAAGCCGACAAGCATTCCACCGGCGGAGTTGGCGACAAAACTTCCCTCGTGATCGCACCCATGGTTGCGGCCAGTGGAGCCTGTGTGCCGATGATTTCCGGACGTGGTCTCGGCCACACGGGGGGCACACTCGATAAACTGGAATCAATTCCCGGCTACCGCGTCGATCTGACTGCCACTGAATTCGAACGCGTGCTCAAAACCGTCGGCTACGCAATGTCGGGACAGACAGCGGAGTTGGCGCCAGCCGACAAGAAGATGTATGCGCTTCGTGATGCTACTTCCACCGTAGAAGCTATACCTCTGATCGTTGCTTCGATAATTTCAAAAAAGGGTGCTGCTGGCCTCGACGCCATGGTGATCGACGTGAAGGTTGGCTCAGGTGCGTTTATGCGCGATGAAGATCGAGCTAAGGTACTCGCGCACGCCCTGGTTAGAACAGGAAATGCTTGCGGCATTCGTACGCGCGCCTTGCTGACCGACATGAACCAGCCGCTGGGCCAGGCGGTAGGAAATTCTCTGGAAGTCAAAGAGTGTATCGAGCTGTTGCGCGGTGAAGCAGCGCCGGGCGCTGGCCCGGTCCTTGATCTCTCGCTCGAGCTTTCTGCCCATATGCTGGTTCTTGCTCGCGTTGATGACTCTCTTAAAGCAGCTCACGATCGTTTGCAAAAGGTCCTGAGCTCCGGGCAGGCGCTGGAGTGTTTCCGCAAGAATGTAGAGGCTCAGGGTGGCGAGCCAAGAGTCTGCGACGACCCAGCGAAGTTTCTTCCTTTGGTGACGGAATCGTTTAAGGTAGAATCGCAGCGTTCTGGTTTCGTTACCAAAGTTAATACAGCGGAAATTGGACATGCGATTGCGACCATCGGCGGGGGGCGTGTGCGCATCGACGATACGATAGATGCGTCAGTCGGCTACCTCTCGGAAGTCAAGATTGGTGATCACGTCAACGCCGAATTTCCGCTCGGCCTGATCTATTGCCGCAATGGATCAATGGCAAACGAGGCGGCCCAGCGCATTCAGGCCGCATACGAAATCGACGATCAATCCCCAAAGGAAATTCCGCAACTCATGAGGGAGGTGATTAACGAATGAAGCTCGTACTCTGCTCGACGCTCGTTGTCCTTTGTCTGCTGGCGATTTTCGGCTCCGCCTGTAACCGCAGTAGTTATGGATCCGACGACAAATCGAAGATCCGCGTGGGTATTGTTTTTGATATTGGCGGCAAGGATGACCGTTCGTTCAATGCGGCCGCGTGGGCCGGCGCGAAGTGTGCGGAATCGGGTAAATTGCCCGATGGCTCAAGTTGCGCCAAACCACCACTTCCAATTGTGCTGCGCGACATTGAGCCCGGCAATCCGACGTCTATTGAGCCGGCAATGCGCGCCTTTGCCGAACGTAATTACGATCTGATCATCGGTATCGGCTTTGCGCAAACTCCTATCATTGAACTGGTGGCGAAGGATTATCCGAATATTCGCTTCGCTATAGTTGATGGAGTCAGTGATCTGCCAAACGTGGCGTCATTGGTCTTCAAGGAACACGAAGGTTCATACCTGGTCGGTATGCTGGCGGCCAAGACAAGTAAGACCGGAACGATCGGTTTTCTTGGAGGAATGGACATTGGTCTGATCCACCGCTTCAAAGGGGGCTACGAAGAAGGCGCCCGCGCCGTCAATCCCAACATTCGGGTAATACCAAACTACGTTGGGGTCACTGACTCAGCGTGGAACAATCCGGGAAAAGGCAAAGAAATTGCGCTGGCACAAATCAGCAAAGGCGCGGACGTGATTTTCACCGCGGCAGGTAACTCCGGCCTGGGTGCCTTTGATGCAGTGGAGCAGGCGGGCAAGCAAAACGGGCGCGCGACGCATTTTGTTATTGGCGTCGACGCTAATCAGAACATGGTCAAGCCTGGCTTCGTCCTGACGAGCATGGTCAAGCGCGTGGACAACGCTGTGTATGCGATTATTCAGGACGTAGTGAATGGTCAGTTCAAGGCTGGTTTCCACGTCTACGGGCTGAACGAGGATGGCGTGGGCTACGCAATGGATGAAAACAATAAAGACCTTGTGACTCCTGAAATGATTCAACAGGTTGAAGAAGCAAAGAAGAAAATCGTCAGCGGGGAAATTAAGGTTGTGGATCTTATGGGGAAATAACTTCTTGTGGGTCTTAGGTCTTTGGACTTAGTTTTTCGATTAGGATCTTGGTTCTGAGATCTGAGATCTGAGATCTCAGATCTCAGAAAAGGCAAAGCCAAAAACAAAAACGAAATACCAAAACCAGTGAAAACCCAGGATCACTGACGACTGACGACTGACTACTGACAACTGACAACCCCAGAGTGCTCGAGTTACGTAACATTACAAAACGCTTCGGGAACGTTCTTGCTAACGACAAGGTGAGTATTGTCGTCAAGCCTGGGACGATTCATGCGATTGTCGGCGAGAATGGAGCCGGAAAATCCACCGCGATGCGTATCGCCTATGGATTCTATAAGGCTGACAGTGGTGAGATTCTCATTGATGGCCAGGCCCATAACATCGAGTCGCCTCACGATGCCATTGCCCTGGGCATAGGCATGGTCCACCAACACTTCATGCTGGTGGATACGATGACCGTCGCTGAAAACATTGTACTGGGTGCTGAACCAGGCAGCGCAATTGCCCTCGATCTCACCAAAGCCAGTGTAGAAATCCGCAGGCTTTCTGAAGAATTCAAACTGGCTGTTAATCCAAACGCAGTCATCGAGCATTTGTCAGTGGGCCAACAACAGCGCGTTGAGCTCCTGAAAGCCCTCTATCGTCACGCACGCCTGCTAATCCTAGATGAACCAACCGCAGTTTTGACCCCGCAGGAAGTTGAAGAGTTCTTTTCTATCCTCCGCCGGATGCGCGAGCAGGGGAAGACGGTAGTGATAATCACTCACAAACTTGCTGAAGTCCTCGCGATCTCTGATGAAGTGACTGTAATGCGCGACGGCCGCGTCGTCGGCCGGTTACAGACGAAGGATACAAGTGCTGCCGAGCTGGCTCGATTGATGGTAGGGCGCGAAGTGCTTCTGCGCGTCGAAAAACCTGACGCCAAACCGGGAAGAGCGCAATTGAGTGTTCGCGATCTTTCAGTCATGGCACGGGGCGGAGCGAAGCGCGTCGATAAGGTTTCTTTTGAAGTTCGACAGGGAGAAATCCTCGGCATCGCCGGTGTGGAAGGGAACGGGCAAACAGAATTGATCGAAGCTCTTGCCGGACTAATAAGTCCATCTCAACTCTCAGGCAAGAGCCTTTTTGAAGATCGGGACATCACTAACGAAGGTGCGCGGTTGCGGCGAGAGTTGCGAATTGCCCATATCCCCGAAGACCGGCATCGCCGCGGTCTGCTGCTTGAATTTGATCTTGCAGAGAATTCGATTCTCGGAGTGCATTATCGGAAACCGATCACTGCTTTTGCGGGTTTTCTCGACAACGACGAGATCAACCGGCGGGCCAACGAGATTATCGAAGGGTTCGACGTACGGCCGGCAAACCCCGACCTTCTGGCGCGTGCGCTCTCGGGCGGCAACCAGCAAAAACTAATAATCGGCAGAGAATTCAAAGTTGATCCCAAGGTGTTGCTGGTCTCGCAGCCAACCCGCGGAGTGGACATTGGCGCGATCGAGTTTATTCATCGGAAGTTGGTGGCTCTGCGCGATGCTGGCTGCGCAGTGTTGCTGGTGTCAGCCGAGCTTGAAGAAGTTACATCACTGTCCGACCGTCTGCTGATTATTCACGACGGACGCATTGTGGGTGAAGTTGATCCAAAGGTCGCAACAATCGAAGAGATTGGACTGCTGATGACGCGGGGACACTAACGATTGCCGATTTCGGATTTCGACGGACGACGGACGACGGACGACGGACGACCGATGACGGACGACTGATGACGGACGACCGAGGACGGGCGACAGACGACAGACGACGGGCGACGGATGATGGGCGACCGAGGACGACCGAGGGACCGATGACTGGGAACTGGAGACTGGGGACTGAAGACTGATAATGAAACTTTTACGCGAACTCTTGTTTCCGCTCATTGCAGTCGTGGCCGCTTTCATTGTTGGCGGAATCTTGATTCTCATTATTGGCGATAATCCGCTGGAGGCCTATCGTTTGCTCTTCGGTAGCGCCTTCTCATGGCCCGTCGGCATCGGCTACACCCTCTTCTACGCTACACCTTTAATTTTTACGGGCCTGGCCGTAATGGTGGCCTTTCGCTGCGGCTTGCTCAACATTGGCGCCGAAGGTCAGCTTTACGTCGGCGCGTTTGCGACTGCGTGGATGGGAATCACATTTGCGAATTTGTCACCGTGGCTTTTGATACCGATGTGTTTCATCGCCGCGATTGTAGGCGGCGGCGTTTGGGGAGCGATTCCCGGAATACTGAAAGCGAAGTTCGGATCGCACGAAGTTATCAACACGATCATGTTGAACTTTCTGGCAGTCGCCTTGCTGAGTTACTTCATTCAATATCACTACAAGGCGGCAGGCGATCCGATCATGCAAAGCGTTCCCATCGGACAAGGGGCGCATATCGCGCGATTAGGAAAGTTTATTCCAAGCTTTCCTCAATGGATCCCACTCAATCTCTCGTTTGTGCTGGCGCTAATCTGTTGCGGGCTGGTTTATCTTTTCCTGTGGCGCACTAAGTGGGGCTATGAGCTTCGATCCACGGGAATAAATCCGACTGCTGCCGAGTACGGCGGCATTTCGGTCCCAAGGCAGATCGTGATCGCGATGACAATCTCCGGAGCACTCGCGGGAATGGTTGGCATTAATGAGGTCCTTGGCCATCGTTATCGTTACTACGACGGGTTTTCAGACAACTATGGCTTCACGGGCATCGCCGTCGCGCTGCTGGGACGCAATCATCCTGTCGGTGTCATTATCTCTGCCTTGTTGTTTGCAATTCTCCAGCGGGGCGGCATTCCCGTGGATGCGTTCACCGAGCACGTGACAAAAGATATCGTTCAGGTGTTGCAAGGCATAATCATTCTCTTCGTGGCCGCAGAAGCTTTTTTCCGTGGTCCGTTCGCGAAATTTGGTTTGCTTAAACGCTCGAAGGTGTAGGACTCACCAGCTGGAGCCCGCGAAAGGGGTAGGGCAATGTTGGATATTTTTTCCGTGGCGCTATTCTGGTCAACCATACGGTTGTCCACTCCGTTGATCCTGGCAGCGCTGGGAGGGTTGTTTTCCGAGCGCTCCGGAGTCATCAACATCGCGCTGGAAGGAATGATGCTGGCAGGGGCCTTTACGGCGGCCGCGGTAACCTATGCCGTAGGTAATCCATATATCGGACTGCTAGCCGGGATAATGGCCGGCGTTCTGATTTCTGCGATCCATGCAGTCGCTTGCATTCGCTACAAAGCTGATCAGGTTGTCACCGGCACCGCCATCAATATTCTCATGCTCGGCCTTCCCGCCTTCCTGAGCGGGGCCTTCTTCTTGTCGTCCGGCTCGACGCCGCAGATTCCAAAAGAGCATTTGATACCTTGGATACCGATCTTCATTGCCTTTGCGCTCGTTCCGTTTACCTGGTACGTCCTTTACAAAACTCCCTTCGGCCTGCGACTGCGATCGGTTGGCGAAAATCCCGAAGCAGCCGACGCAGCCGGGGTCAAAGTAGCAAGCATGAGATATGCGGGCGTGTTATTGTCGGGAGCACTGGCAGGAATTGGTGGCGCCTATCTGTCCATCGGCCAGTCGTCTTTGTTTACGAGGAACATGACTTCTGGCCGCGGTTTCATTGCGCTGGCTGCTTTGATCTTTGGCAAGTGGCGACCTGTGCAAACGCTGCTTGCTTGCCTATTATTTGGCTTTACCGAGGCCATTTCGATCCAGATGCAGGGTGTGGTCAAGCTTCCCTCCGGCGAAGATATTCCGGTACAGTTCATTCAGATGGTGCCTTACGTTTTGACAATTATTGTGCTGGCCGGATTCATAGGCTCGTCGCGGCCCCCACGTGCCCTGGGAATCCCATACGAAAAGGAAAGATAACAACCTACGAACATGCAAACTGTGCCTGCGCCGTAGGCAGTACTTAAACGAATAACGCCGGAGGAATCAGGTTAACTCAAGTTAGATCATCTCAGGGTCGGGAAGGTGGGCTTGCCTTTGCGGGTTGAATTATTTCTCAACCATAGCGGGGGCAAGGCGGGGTCCCCGGCGGGGCAGCCCCGCTGGGGTGCTAATCCCACCTTTCCGACCTTGAGATTACCCAACTTGAGTCGTTCCCTTTGAGTCCTGTAATTCCGTCAGACTATCTATCGCAGCCATGGTTGAACCAGCTTCATCAGACCTTTATTCACGTGCTGAGACCGCGGCCCGCACCATCCGTTCGCGCACGGCCCTGGAGCCGCGCATCGCGCTCGTGCTCGGCAGTGGACTGGGAGGATTTGCAGAAGAGTTCAAGGAACCTGTCACCGTACCTTACCGAGAGATTCCAGGCTTCGTGTCTTCCACAGCCCAGGGTCATGCCGGCAGGTTAGTGATTGGAAAAGTCGACGGCGTACCTGTCTTGGCAATGCAGGGGCGAGTGCATTACTACGAGGGTTACTCACTCGAGGAGGTTACGTTTCCGGTAAGGACTTTCAAGCTGCTCGGTATCAACACACTGATACTGACCAATGCGGCTGGCGGAGTCGACGTGGAATTAACTCAGGGCGCATTAATGGTCATTAGTGATCATCTGAACTTGATAGGAGCTAACCCCTTGCGTGGCCCTAATGACGAACGCTTTGGGCCACGCTTTCCGGACATGTCTGAGGTTTATTCTCGAGAGTTGCAGGAGCTGGTGATCGAGGAGTCGCGTACTCTGGACATTACCGTCCGGCGCGGTATCTATGCGGCGCTCGCGGGGCCAAGTTATGAAACGCCGGCAGAGATTCACATGCTGCGAGCCTTTGGCGCCGATGCGGTCGGAATGAGCACTGTCCCTGAAGCCATTGTCGCCCGCCATATGGGCATGAAGGTCTTAGGCATCTCATGCATTACAAATATGGCCGCCGGGATCAATGAAAATCCAATTGACCATGAAGAGGTGATGGAGACTGGCGAGCGAGTGCGAGCGACGTTTACGCAGCTGCTTCGCAGGGTTATCGCGAAAGTTCCAGAGTAGGGAAACGCGTCGACTCCGATCAAATTACGTTCGTTCAGAAAGTGCACTTGTGCACCCGGTGAGCACACCAACACAAGCCAGATTCTCGACAAAAACGTCTCCGTTGGCGGTCTATGCGTTGTCTTTAAGAAAGAATTTTTTGTGAGTCTAATCATCGGCATTTCCGGCGGGACCGGATCGGGCAAAACCACCGTAGCAAACCGAATTCTGGAGACGGTTGAGGCCAGCGAAGTCGTTTTCATTCAACAGGATTCCTATTATCGTAACCTCAACGATTTACCAATCGACAATCGCCAACTCGCCAACTTCGATCATCCTGACGCGCTCGATAATGATCTGCTCGTCAATCACATTCGCAGGCTCAAGTCAGGTGAGCCAATTGAACTGCCAATCTACGATTTCAAGACACATACTCGCCAAAGCGAAACACGGGCGGTCGAACCCAAGCCCATAGTGATCGTTGAAGGGATACTCATCTTCGTCGATCCACGTCTGCTCGAGCAGCTGGACATCAAAGTATTTGTCGATACTCCCGACGACATCCGTTTCATTCGGCGCTTGCGCCGCGACATTGCCGAGCGAGGCCGCACCGTGGAAACAGTTATCGAGCAATACCTGGCTACGGTCCGACCAATGCACATGCAGTTTGTTGAGCCCTCAAAACGTTATGCTGATGTCATCATTCCGGAAGGTGGACATAATTTAGTGAGCATAGATCTGATTAGTGGAAAGATTCGTGAGAGGTTGAGTGCCGCTTTAACTTCGGTGGGAGGCCAATCTTGAGCGAAGAGAGTTTGCAGCAACTCATAGAAGCGGCAAAATCGGCGCGGCTGCAGTCAATAGCGCCCTTTTCAAGTTTTCTCGTCGGCGCCGCGGTGAAGACCGAGGAGGGGAAGGTTTACACTGGCTGTAATGTAGAAAGCGCCAGTTATGGCTTAACGGTCTGCGCTGAGCGCGTCGCCATCTGGAAAGCTTTGTCCGAAGGCGAAAGAAAGTTTACTGAGCTGGCGATTGTTGCCGACACAGAGTCATTGACTCCCCCTTGCGGCACGTGCCGGCAAATCATCTGGGAGTTTGCGAAGGACGCAACGATCGTTCTGGGAAATCTTCGCGATGAGAGTCAGGTCGTTTCAATCAGAGAACTCTTGCCCCGTGCGTTCGACGCACGCTTTCTTAAGAGCGCAACAAAAGCGTCTGGAAAGGAATCCTCGGAAGCGTCCTGAATTCTTAAAACATCGTTTAGAAAATGCACTTGTGCACCCGTGACGACGTGGACAAGCTCCGAATCTATAACGAACGCTTACCAGGGTCGAAAGGCATTGCCACTCCGCTTATGTACAAAAGAATATTCACTGTCTTCGCGCTTGTCACCACGATACTCGTCACTATTTTGCCGACAGCGGCCCAACGGAACAGGGGCCGGCGCATGACGCGAGTGGATCTTCTAGTGCTAAACGGCACGCTGGTAACTATGGACAAAGACCGTAGCGTCATTCAGGACGCGGGCATCGCCATTGCCGGCGGCCGCATAGTTGCCGTTGGGTCCAGCAAAGACATCATCGGGATGTACACAGCGCCGGAGAGAGTTGATGCCGGAAACAAGATCATTATTCCGGGTCTCATCAATGGACATACCCACATTCCAATGACGTTGTTTAGAGGTCTGGCAGATGACCTTGATCTACAGGATTGGCTCACAAAATATATCTTCCCCGCCGAAGCCAAGAACGTTTCAGAACAATTTGTTCGCGTCGGAACGCGATTAGGGTTGGCCGAAATGATTCGCGGCGGTACCACGACGTACTGCGACATGTACTACTTCGAAGACGCAGTTGCCGATGAAACTGCGAAAGCAGGAGTTCGTGGAGTTCTGGGTGAAACTCTAATTGACTTTCCGGTCGCCGATAACAAGACCAACGCAGAGGGGATGGCCTACGTCGAGAGATTTGTCCAGAAGTGGAAGGGCAACGACTTAATTACCCCGGCAATAGCGCCTCATGCGCCTTACACCGTGTCCGAAGAGCATCTCAAGGCAGTGCGTGCTTTTTCGGACCGTACCGGCGCTCCAATCGTGACCCACATCTCCGAAACGAAAAGGGAGGTCGACGATAGTCTCAGAGCGAAGGGAGCGACCCCAGTCGACTATCTGGCTCGAATTGGCTTTCTAAACGATCATGTCATCGCCGCGCACATGGTTTGGCCCAGTGACGAGGAGATTGAGATTTTGAAGCGCACTGGAGTGGGCGTCGTTCACAATCCGCAGTCAAATATGAAGTTGGCATCAGGCGTGGCGCCGGTTCCAAAGATGATGGCGAAGGGTATCAGAATAGGTCTGGGCACAGACGGCGCTGCTTCGAACAACGATTTAAGCATGTGGGAAGAGATGGATACGGCTGCTAAGCTTCACAAGGTTTTCAGTGGTGATCCCAAAGTGATGTCTGCCGAGGAAGCGTTTGAGCTGGCAACCATTCGGGGCGCTGCGGCCTTGCACATGGAAAAAGAGATCGGCTCGATCGAAAAAGGTAAACGCGCCGACCTTGTAATTGTCAATCGCGATTCGCTCAATCAAATACCGCTCTACAATGTCTACTCCGACCTGGTCTATGCGACCAAAGCTTCCGATGTTCAGACCGTGATTATCAACGGAAAGATTGTGATGCGCGATCGGCGTTTGTTGACTCTCGATGAAGCGGCGATCAAAGAAGGCGCACGCATCTTTCGCGAGCAGGTCATCAAGAGTTTGGGTAACTCCGCTTCACCGAAGTAACAGATAAACCCTGAACCCGTCGAAAATCACAGAACGACAATAAAAATAGGAACCGATTGCAATCAAAAAGTTACCTGACTCTCTTGCCAATGCTTCAAGGCCCGACTCATAATGTCCAAAGCCAGAGGTAATTACGAGAGCGAGCGTAAAGCTCGCTTTTGTATTTATTTGGCGCGCGTACTAAAAAATTCCCTCTAGAGGTGTTCCCCGGTTGATTCGAGTTCTACCTTTATTGCTTTTCGTGCTTTCCTTCGGCACGGCGGTCAAGGCACAGCAGTCGCCTGAAGCGCCCAACTCCCAGGAACAGGTTCCATCGCGAATCGAACGCGCGCGTGCGTTGATTGCCGCTCATCGGCTCGACACCGCGGCCAGCGAACTTGAGTCCGTTAGAGCGGCAACTCAGGACGGTTCTGTCCGCAACATTACTTCAATAATGCTGATGAGCGTTTACCTTGAAGAGGGAAACTACGGAAGAGCCGAAGCGCTGCTTGAAGAGAACTATCAAGCCCGATCGGACCAAAAGGATGAGTCCCTCGGCACCTATTTTGCACTGGCTGGCCAAGCGGTGAATGGCGCTCGTACCCACCTGGCGCGCTATCGCACTTTTGGAATCAATACTGCGGACGCAAACCTCCCGGCTGAAGCGACCAGCGATCTGAATCGCTTACGGTCGCTATTTGAGCGAATGATCGCTCAGGCTAAGGAAATCTCACGTACGCGAAAGGCCTACGATTCTCTCTCGTTGCTTGAGGACGTGCTCGGGATTCGCTTGTCGCTTGCTATAGACAGCGAAGACCAGGCCAAGTGGGAAGGTGAGTATGCAACCGCGCGCGAAGCGCTCGCGTCATCGCAAACGCAGGTCGCTTCGCTCGGGGGCATTCCGCCTCTAAAACCTGCGCAGTCGCCGGTAAACAAGATCGTTTCACCGTCGCCCTACTCACAAAAGAAGATCTCTGAAACACCGCTTGAGATCAAAGCCGAACCCGCTGCTGATACGAAAGCCAGCGAACCTGCGATTAACGATGCTGGTTCTTTGAATGCGAAAGCAACAAAGAGAGTCGTGCCAACATATCCGCCTATGGCAAGACAGAACGCGGTCAATGGTTTGGTACGGGTATATGTGATAGTCGATGAGACGGGCAGGGTCATGGAAGTTTCCCGTTCAGAGGGACCCATGCTTCTAAGGTCGGCGGCGGAAGAGGCAGCCCGGCAGTGGGCCTTTCAAGCCATCCCCGGCGAGGGTCGGCCAGGGCGTTTGAGGGGATATATAGACTTTAACTTCACTCCCTAGAGGCTTAATCCTAACAACGAAAAAGTCCGCGTATCCGCCTGTATCCCAGCGGCTTAGGAATCTTGACTTAAAAGTAAGGATTAGTTAAACTAGCCGCATCTGACCGTGACTGTGGATGCTTGGGCTGCCGACGTCAGCCCCGGTCAGAAGGGTAGCTCTTAATGAAGATATCAGCACAAGAAGAATATGGATTGCGCTGTTTGCTGCAGCTTGCCCGTGCGGACGCACAGGGTGAGTCGTTGACGCTAGCGCAAATAGCGCGGCGAGAAGGGATCTCAGTCGCGAACGCCGGCAAGCTTATGTGGATCCTTAATAAGGCCGGCTTCGTTCAGTCACAGCGTGGCATCAAGGGCGGTTATCGACTCGCCCGACCGGCATCGGTTATTCATCTCAATGAGGTTATAAGCGTGCTGGACGACGAGAACGTAGAAACGCATTGCAAGACTTATTCGGGCGTCCTCGATTCTTGTGTCCATACCGGCGATTGCGGGATTAGACCAGTCATCGTGGAGCTACATCAGATTGTTAACAAGGCTCTCTCCGAGATTACGTTGTCGCAACTTTTAGGCTCGGAGGCCAATGTGGATGCCGTACTTCATAAGATCCAGGGCGTAACGCAGATGCAAAGAAGGGACTCGAGTCAAGTGCAGGTTTGATCGGAATAACTGAAAGGGTCAGGCATTTATAGCAGATGAGCACAGCAGAATTACTAGGTAAACAGGAATACAAGTACGGTTTCGTCACCGACATCGAGTCAGACGTTATTCCGCGTGGACTCACGGAAGAAACAATCCGCTTGATTGTGAAGATTAAGAACGAGCCTGACTGGATGTTGGACTTTAGGCTGAAGGCCTATCGCCATTGGCTGACCATGACCGAGCCGAAGCATTGGCCCAACATTTCTTATCCGGAGATCGATTATCAAGACGTCATTTACTACAGTGCGCCGAAGCAGAAAGCCACCAAAGCAAGCCTCGATGAAGTAGACCCGGAGCTGTTGCGTACGTTTGAGAAGCTCGGCATTCCTTTGACTGAACAAAAACAGCTTGCCGGAGTCGCCGTCGATGCGGTTTTCGATTCGGTTTCGGTAGCGACAACTTATAAAGAGAAACTTAAGAAACACGGCGTAATCTTCTGTTCATTTACCGAGGCGATTCGGGAATATCCGGATCTCGTCCGTAAATATCTGGGCACGGTTGTTCCTACGAACGACAACTTCTTTGCGGCGCTCAACAGTGCAGTATTCTCCGATGGTTCGTTTTGTTTCATTCCTAAGGGCGTGCGCTGTCCAATGGAACTTTCGACGTACTTCAGGATTAACAACTCAGAGTCGGGGCAGTTTGAGCGAACATTGATAGTTGCAGAGGAGGGCTCGTACGTTTCTTATCTCGAAGGTTGTACCGCGCCAAAGTTTGATAGGAATCAGCTGCACGCTGCCGTAGTCGAGCTGATCGCCCTTGACGATGCGCAGATTAAGTACTCGACAGTTCAGAATTGGTATGCGGGGGATGAAGAAGGCGTTGGCGGCATCTACAACTTCGTTACCAAGCGCGGAAAGTGCGCGGGACGGAATTCGAAGATTTCGTGGACCCAGGTGGAAACTGGTTCGGCCATTACGTGGAAGTATCCCTCGTGCATCCTGCAAGGTGACAATTCTATCGGTGAATTCTACTCCGTCGCTTTAACCAACCACGCGCAGCAGGCCGACACGGGAACCAAGATGATTCATCTCGGCAAGAACACTCGTTCCACGATCATTTCGAAGGGAATTGCGGCCGGCAAATCAAATAACAGTTACCGCGGACTGGTCAAGGTAATGCCGAAGGCCAACGAGGCGCGCAACTACACGCAATGCGATTCGATGCTAATCGGTTCCAACTGCGGCGCCAATACTTTTCCCTACATCGAGGTGATGAACAACACCTCTAGCGTCGAACACGAGGCATCTACATCAAAGATTAGCGAGGAGCAGCTGTTCTATCTGCAGCAGCGCGGCATTTCGCAGGAGGATGCAGTCTCGCTGATTATTAATGGCTTTTGTAAGGATGTGTTCTTGCAGCTGCCAATGGAGTTTGCCGTTGAGGCGCAACGCCTCCTCGGAATGAAGCTCGAGGGCAGCGTCGGATAATGGTTCTGGAGATAGACAGACGCGGTGACGCGGTGACGGGCTTTCTCCGTGTCGCCGCGTCTCCGTGTCATCGAGTCCAGTACTGGGGATTTGAGAAGGAGCAATCATAAGTGTTAGAGATCAAAAACTTGCATGCAGGAATCGACGGGAATGAGATTCTCAAAGGGATCAGTCTCACCGTGAAGAAGGGCGAGATCCACGCCATCATGGGCCCGAACGGTTCGGGCAAATCAACTCTGGCAAAGGTTCTAAGTGGGCATCCGGCATACGAAGTGACCAAGGGCGAAGTCCTTTACGAAGGTAAGAATCTGCTCGAAATGCCTCCGGATGAACGCGCGCGTGCGGGTATCTTCATGGCGTTTCAATATCCAATCGAAGTTCCGGGCGTGTCCAATGCGCAGTTTCTCCGGCTTGCTTACAACGAGAAGCGTAAGCATCTCGGCGAGGAAGAGTTGGATCCGCTCGAATTCAAGGACCTTTTGAAAGAGCGCGCCAAGGTAGTGGAGATGGATGCGAGTTTCATGACGCGGTCCGTAAATGAAGGTTTTTCCGGGGGAGAAAAAAAGCGTAACGAGATTCTGCAAATGGCGGTGCTCGAACCGAAGCTGGCGATTCTCGACGAAACTGATTCCGGTCTGGACATCGATGCATTGCGAATCGTCGCTGGTGGTGTCAATCAGCTTCACAATTCGGAAAATGCCGTGGTCCTCGTAACGCATTACCAGCGGCTGCTCGATTACATAGTGCCGCAATTTGTGCATGTACTTGCTAACGGTCGCATTGCTAAAGAAGGCGGTAAAGAATTGGCGCTGGAACTCGAACGGAAGGGCTACGACTGGCTGAAGACGACAACTGAAGCTACCGTTGTTGGTGCACAGACAAACTAAAGATGATGGTTACCGAGATAGCAACTCAAGAGAATGCCTATCAGGAAGCTTTTCGTATTCTGCGGGCAAGTCGTAAGGACGCAGCGGAATCGTGGCTCCAGCGCGTACGCGAGAACGCGATGGTTCGGTTTGACGAGTTAGGCTTTCCCTCAGTGAAAGATGAAGAGTGGAAGTACACCAATGTCGCGCCCATTGCCAAGGCTAACTTCACGCCACTAACCACCGAATCGGCAGCGGCCATTTCAGACGCGAAGAGTTTTGCAAGTTTCGGGATCGTGGAAGCCAGGGACAGCCAGCTCGTCTTCGTCAACGGCGCGCTGCGAGATGACCTGTCCAGGCTAACCGGACTACCAGAAGAGGTCGTTGCAGTGGATCTCTCCGAGGCGCTTGCCGACGAGCGGTATGCCGAGATCGCTCGCGCCCACCTGACACGTCACGCTGATTACATAGCCAATAGTTTCACCGCTCTAAACACAGCATTCGTTGGCCACGGCGCTTTTGTTTACATTCCCAAAGGCGTGAAGGTCGAAGCGCCCTTGCATCTGCTAATAATCTCCGACCCAAGCGACCCACAGAAGGTAACGTTCCCGCGTGTGCTTCTTGTTGCCGAAGAAAACAGCAGCGCCACTTTGATTGAGAGCTATGTGAGCGCTGCCGACGCAACTTACTTCACGAATGCAGTGGTTGAGATTGCGCTCGCAGATGGCGCGCGACTCGAGCACTACAAAGTACAGCGTGAGGGCGGCGGAGCGTTCCACGTCGCTACTACTGCAGCTGATCTTGGTCCAAATTCCAGTTACGACGTAACCACAATCACGCTTGGCGCTCAACTTTCGAGACACGATATCAAAGTGACGATGGATCATGAGGGCGCGGAGTGCCGCGTTGACGGGCTGTATCTGGTTACCGACAGCCAACACACTGACACGCATTCCGTTATCGATCATAGAAAGCCCCACTGCACCAGCCATCAGCTTTACAAAGGTATTCTTGATGGCAAGGCGCGCGCCGTTTTCAACGGCAAGATCTTCGTTCGTCACGATGCGCAAAAGACCGATGCCATGCAGACCAACAAGAACCTGCTGCTATCAAACGAAGCTCGTGTCGACACGAAGCCGCAACTTGAAATTCTGGCTGACGATGTGAAGTGCGCGCACGGCGCCGCCGTCGGCCAGATTGACGAAGAAGAGCTTTTTTACCTGGAAACTCGTGGACTTCATTACGACCTGGCGCGGAATCTGTTGACCTATGGTTTTGCTGAAGAGGTGATCGGCAGGATCAAGATTGATTCCATAAGAGCGCAGCTTGACGAAGCAGTCCTGCATCGCCTCAACGCTCGACTGGAAGCGTAGTTGTCCCTGTAGTCCATGGCGTTCGCCGGCGTGAATTAAAAAGGAGGTTTGGTTCATGAAGAAAGCAGTGCTGATAGTTTCCATTCTCCTTTTATCGCTTTCGTACCGTACAACGTCGTCAGCTAGTGCGTCGTTGACGGTGCCACAAACGCCTACCATAACGCTGTACGCGAAAAACAAATACCAAGCTGATCCGCGCGCTCGCTGCTTCAATCTGGAAGCGGGTTCCCTGGTGACGGAAGACCGCCGGTGCGATCTGCTCTACGGCACCCTTTATGCGGGTGAAGACTTCGACTGGTTTCAGAGCTGGGCGGGAGCCAACAACCGCAGCGTCATCAGAGACCTGGGCCCACAGCTCTGGACTGATTCCTACACGGTTCCGGTCATCGAGCCGCTGCCAAAGTTGAAACCCGGTGAGCAACGACATATCACGATCGATACATCTGGTGCTGATGGCGCGGATGGAGTCCCGGGATTGCCCGGGGCACCTGGAGCGGACGCTGATGGCGTTGTTAGACAAACTGCCGCGCCGCCCGTGGTGGCAAGACAGTCGAGACCAAAGAACGATGGAGCCCCAAAGATAGATTTATTGTTTGCGAAAGCGATTGTTGGCCACATTTACGTGATTCACGTGGTAGATCCGTCCTCGGATTTCTACGCGTTGTTTCGCGTGGAGGCGCTTGAAAGAGGTGACAAGTGCACGATCTCATGGCGCCTCATTCCGTCTCCTCAAGATCGAACTGAGAAACCAACAATTTGGTGAATTAGAAATGGCAGCTCAAGTAGAAAGCACTAGGGAATCAACAGCCAAGCGCCCGGCCTGGGATGTCGCACTCGTGAGAGAAGACTTTCCCGTGCTTCGCCAGATCGTCAATGGCAAGCCGCTCGTCTACCTCGATAATGCGGCCTCTTCGCAAGTTCCCCAGGTTGTTATTGACCGCGGCAGTATTTATCTCGAAGACGAACATTCAAACATCCATCGCGGCGTTCACTACCTTAGCCAGAAAGCGACCACGGCTTACGAAGGCGCGCGCGAGAAGGTGAAGCGCTTCATCAATGCGCGCGAGGCGAAGGAATGCATCTTTGTTCGCGGCGCGACCGAAGGCATCAATCTCGTGATGCACGGCTATGGGCGAAAGTTTATAGGACCGGGTGACGAAATCATTATTTCAGCGCTGGAGCATCACGCGAACATAGTTCCCTGGCAGATGCTTTGCGAAGAGAAGGGCGCAATCTTGCGCGTGATTCCCATGAATGACGCCGGCGAGTTACTCCAGGATGAATACAACTCGCTGCTCAGCGACAAGACGAAGCTCGTGGCCTTTACGCATGTCTCGAATGCACTGGGGACGGTAAATCCGGTCAAGGAGATGATCGATCAGGCTCACAAATATGGCGTGCCGGTGCTCATCGATGGCGCGCAAAGCGCTCCGCACATGCCCGTCGATGTTCAGGAGCTTGACTGTGATTTCTTTGCGTTCTCCGGGCACAAGATGTTCGCGCCGACGGGCAGCGGCATAGTTTATGGGAAGGCTGAGCTTCTGGAGATAATGAATCCGTTCCAGGGCGGCGGCGACATGATCAAAAGCGTGACCTTCGAGAAAACCACCTATGCCGGCTTGCCTAATAAGTTTGAAGCAGGAACTCCGGCGATCGCTTCGCAAATTGGTTTAGGCGCCGCCATCGATTATTTGAATTCGATTGATCGGGTCAAAGCAACGGCCCACGAGCACGAGTTGTTACGCTACGCGACCGAGCGACTCAGAGGGATCGAAGGAGTACGAATCATCGGCACCGCACGAGAAAAAACCAGCGTTTTGTCCTTTGTTATCGACGACATTCATCCGCACGACATCGGCACCATTCTTGATCAGGAAGGCATTGCCGTCCGTGCCGGGCATCATTGCGCCCAGCCAGTAATGCAGCGTCTTAATATTCCGGCAACCGCGCGCGCGTCGTTTGCCTTCTACAATACTAAGGAAGAGGTTGATGTGCTGGCGCAGACGATTGAAAAGGTAGTCGAAATTTTCTCGTAAATAGTAAATGGTAAATGGAAAAAACTCCTTGCCGAGCGGTAACCATTCACCATTCATCATTTACCATTTACCGTTTATTGTTCTTATATGTCTGAACTAAGCGAACTTTATCAACAGGTCATCCTCGATCACAATAAGAAGCCGCGGAACTTTCGCAAGCTCGAGACGGCCAACCACTCGGCCGAGGGGTTCAATCCACTCTGCGGCGATCAATTGACTGTTTACTTGAATCTGGAAGACGACGCAGTGAAGGAAATCAGCTTCGAAGGCTCCGGCTGTGCTATCTCCAAAGCCGCAGCCAGCATGATGACCCAGGCGGTGAAAGGGAAGAGTAAGCAAGAGGCGGAACAACTCTTCAGTGAATTTCACGGCATGGTCACCGGCGAGCTGGATGAAGACCAAACCGCGAACCATCTCGGTAACCTGAAGATATTTTCGGGCGTGCGAGAGTTTCCGGTGCGCGTGAAATGCGCCTCGCTGCCATGGCACACGATGCATGCCGCGCTCAATAACCAGCAAATTACCTCGACGGAATAAGTCAAGATAATAGACCGAGTTGGGACAGATAGTCTTATCCGGGCACAGCCGAATCAATAGGCGGCTCTGCCGCCGCACAGTGCGGAAAGGCTCTGCCTTTCCGCGCTTCCGCTAATCTTTTTTGAGGCTGCGCCTCATACATCGGAGGCGTAGCCGCCGGTATCTTTAGCGACATGGCGGTAAGGCAGAGCCTTACCGCACTGTGCGGCGGCCAAAGCCGCTTCGAGTAACTCCTCCCTGTGCGGATAGAGGCCGTTGAAAGAGCGATTCGCAAGGTTCGCCAAATCATTACAGATTTTAAGGACGCACTTATCCTTATGCGGCTGCTGAAAAGCCCTCGGCGTGCAATAATGTCCCTACTTCCATCTTCGAAAATAGGGCATTCCAATAGTGACTATAACTTCCGTCGAGCTGCGCGAAATTCGCCTGCCTCTAATTCACTTTTTCGAAACCAGCTTTGGACGGACCACCGAACGACGCATTCTGCTTGTCCAGGTGACAGACGAAGACGGTGGCGTCGGATGGGGTGAGTGCACGGCAGGGGAAGGGCCATTCTATTGTGATGAGTGGACCGAAACGGCGTGGACCACCATCACGACCTTTCTGGCTCCGATGGTCGTCGGCAAAGAAGTCAGGAGTGCGGCGGATACCTGGGAGTTGATGAGCGCAGTCCGCGGTCATCGCATGGCGAAGGCCGCGATTGAAACTGCATGCTGGGACCTCGAAGCCCGTAAGTTGGGCCGACCTCTATGGAAACATCTTGGCGGCGTTCACCCTGAGATTTCCTGTGGCGTCTCCATCGGTATTCAGCAAAATCCAGCGGCGCTAATCGACAAGATAGAAAAAGAGCTGGCGGCTGGTTACCAACGCATCAAGATCAAAATCAAACCCGGGTGGGATCTGAAAATCGTGGCACAAGTGCGCGAAAGGTTTCCAGAAATTCGATTGATGGCTGACGCAAATTCGGCCTACACGTTGGCCGATGTCGATTTGTTCAAAGAGATGGATCAGTACAACCTCATGATGATCGAACAGCCTTTGGCCCACGACGACATCTTCGATCACGCCGAGCTGCAGAAACAGGTCTCAACACCGATCTGCCTGGACGAATCGATTCGTAGGAGGGAAGACGCAGAACATGCTATTGCCCTGGGTTCCTGTCGAGTCGTGAATCTGAAACTTGGCCGTGTGGGCGGACATTCGCAGGCAAAAGAGGTCGAGGCAGTCTGTCGTGAAGACAAGATCCCTGTTTGGTGTGGTGGTATGCTTGAGTCCGGCATCGGCCGCGCCCACAATATTGCCATGGCTACGCTGGAAGGATTCACGTTGCCGGGGGATGTGTCGGCCAGCTCCAGATATTGGGAAGAGGATATTATCGATCCGCCGGTGACAGTCTCTCTCAGCGGTACTATTACGGCGCCAAATGGAGCGGGAATTGGATTCGAGATCAACCTCGCGAGAATCGACAAGTTGACTGTAAGGAAAGAGAGAATAAATTTGTCTTAGCATCGGATTTCAACCTTGCAAGAGTAGCGATAAAATCCAATGCTCATCAGATTGCCATGATACTTACTGACTCAGACACCACAACACTGAATGACTACTTTCACAGCCGTCAGGATGCCGTGGTTGCGTTTGCGCGCGCGTTGGTTGAGACGGAATCACCTTCAGGCGACGAGGCGGGAAGCAAGGCCGTTGTTTCGCTCCTGGCTGCCGCTGCGGCAGGCATCGGCCGTGTGACGAACATTGAACGCGTTGCCAGCGAAGACTATGGGGAACATTTGAGAGTTACTGCGTTCGGCGATTCACGCGAAAAGCCAATTGTTATTTTGGGTCATACGGATACGGTGCATCCGCGAAGCTCAACGCAACGTCCATGGCGGTTGGAAGGAAAACGAGCATATGGGCCGGGTGTGTTCGACATGAAGGCCAACTGCGCACTCGCGATTGAGGTCATGCGAGCCTGCGTTGCCACTGGTTTAACTCCCAGACGCCCCGTTGTTCTGCTCTTGACCTGTGACGAGGAAACGGGAAGTCGCACCGGAAAACAGCTTGTTGAAGCGGAAGCACGCCGCGCGCACGCCGTGCTGGTGCTGGAGCCACCGGGAAATGGCGGTCGCGCAAAGACAGGCCGAAAAGGAACAGGGATCTTTACGATTGAGGCACGAGGATGTGCAGCGCATGCTGGTTTGGAACCCGAGAAAGGCGCCAGCGCTATTTTGGAGTTGGCGCGTCAGACTGAGCGATTGCATTCATTCAACGGTTCCTCGGGCGGTATCAGTATCAACGTCGGACTCTTTCAGGGCGGCACTCTTTCAAACGTTGTTCCAGCCAGTGCGCGCGCGGAGGTCGACGTGCGTTTCAGCAATGCCGACGAAGCCGCGCGAATCGAAAATGAGATTTTTAAACTGCATCCTTATGACGACCGCGTGCAATTGATGGTCAAGGGCGGCATCAATCGTCCGCCGCTCGAACGTAGTGAAAAGGTCCTCACACTCTACAACCGGGCCAAAGCTCTCGCTTATCAATTACACTTCGACCTGGGTGAGATTCAAGTTGGCGGAGCTTCCGACGGCAACTTTGCAGCGGCAGCAGGCGCTGCGGTTCTCGATGGACTCGGAATCGCGGGCGACGGCGCGCATGCAACTCACGAGCACATCATTATTGACGATATTCCACTTCGCGGCGCGTTGATTACTGGCTTGCTTGCCACACTTTGAGTATGAGGTTGCGCCAACGAATCCAGATGCGGAATCAATCTGGCATATTGCCGGCGTGGGTCCGAATGCTCGCCTGACACTCTGAACCCTAAGACGGCTGTTGATGAAGATCGCAACCTGGAACATTAACTCAATCGTTGCCCGTCTGCCGCATGTAATCCGTTGGCTTGAGGCAGCCCAGCCCGACATCCTCTGCATGCAGGAAACCAAGTGCACCGACGACAAGTTTCCGTTTGAGGAGTTTTCCAGAATCGGTTACTGCCCGAGTGTTTTTGGTCAGCAGAGTTACAACGGCGTAGCGATCGTCGCGAAGCGGGAATGCGTGGACGTTCAGCGAGGCAATTACGAAGATCAGGAAGGAGCGCATGCTCGCCTGCTTGCTGGCACTCTCGACGGCGTGCGCATAGTCAACGTTTATATTCCGAACGGACAGTCAGTGGGATCGGAGAAGTTTGAGTTTAAGCTAGATTGGATGAAACGGTTGCGCGGTTTTTTCGATAACAACTACAGCTTCAGCGAACCGGTGGTGCTTTGCGGAGACTTCAATGTCGCGCCGGAAGATCGCGACGTGCACAATCCGCAGCTTTGGCAGGAGAGAATCATGTGCAGCCAGGCTGAGCGTGTAGCGTTGGATGAAATAAAGCGCTGGGGATTCACGGATACTTTCCGGCTTCATCATGAAGAGGGGGGAAAGTTTTCGTGGTGGGATTATCGCGCCGGTGCATTTCGCCGTAATCTGGGTTTGCGCATCGATCACATGTGGGCCACTAAACCACTAGTCGCTCGTAGCGCCAATACCTGGATCGACATTGAACCTCGAACCTGGGAGCGACCGTCGGATCATGCTCCGGTGATTGCCGAATTTGATGTGTAATAGCCGTCCCGCTGCTTCAACTCAGTGGGTTTGCTCGTAGGATTGCTGAGCATTGATTTCTCGTAACAGCCGCTCAGCCCAGTTCGGATCCAGGTCGCGAAGAATCCGATACTGCCTGATAGCTGCATCTTTGTTGCCCTGCTTGAACTCGGTGAGGCCCAAGCCCACATGTGCAATCACATCTTTTGGCTGAATCTTAAGCGCCTGCTGGTATGAGTCGATGGCGTCAGCATGACGACCAAGGCGGTTATAGACTTTGCCAAGTTCGATGTATGCCACTTCATAGTCTGGCTTCAGTCGAATGGCTTCCCGGTAGGCAGCAACCGCGTCCTCGAGCTTCTCGGTGAAGTAGTAACCATTTCCCAGAAAGTGATAGGCGACAGCGCTGGGTTGTACTTTGATTTCCTGACGAAACGCATCGATCGATTCCGTATATTGGCCCAGGTCGTAGTACATTCTGCCCAACTGATCGTAGGGGCAGGTATCTTTGGGGTTGAGATTAATCGCTTTCTTAAGCGTTTTTACAGCCTCGTCCTCTCGGCCCTGCCGGTGATAGACCATTCCAAGGCCGCAGGAAGCACAGGAGTCGTCGTCGAGAGCCGTAGCCTGCTTGAAAGCTGCTTCTGCTTCTGAATACTTTTCCAATGCCAGATATGATGTGCCAAGTTCGACGTACGTTCGCGCGAATTTGGGGTCGGAGTTGATAGATCGCTGATACGCCTGGATCGCGGCCTGGTGGTCACCGGAACTAGAGAGACGTCTTCCTTTGATAAAGTAAAAACTGCCAAGCCCAGAGGGGACAAAGTTGGCGATGATTGCAATTAATAGGAAGAAGACACCCCAGCCTATCAGCGGTCTTAGACGCATTGTTCACCTCCGCCTCGCATCCAGAGACATGGCTCTGCGCTTATCTGGATCGACAGGCGTCAATTGGTTTTAGATTGTGAGATGAGCTGTTTCAGCGGGGCAGCGGGTGATTTAACCCGTTAGAACTAAACACCGACCGAATCATTATAAGGAGACTTCCCAGGTCGGGGCAAGGGCAAAGCTGACAAAGCCGCGCAAGCCCTGTGAAGAACCCGGTGAAACCATCAACAAGACCTTATGCGACCTAATTCGATGTGAGTTCAGCGGTCTTCTCAGTAATGTCTTTTTGCGCCCATTCATTATCCCGGCTGGCTTCGCCCGCCTTGGTCCGCTTCGCTGCTTTCATCTTCTGGACCAGATCCATGTGAGTTGAAAAATAGTTAAGACTCTTCCCCACGACTTCCTGGACCGAGTTGAAGCCTTTGTCGGTCATGAATTTCTCGAGTCCTTCTTTCAACTCATCGATCATCTTTACGCCATGAAGCATAACGCCGGTGCACAGTTGTACGGTTGACGATCCCAGTAATAGAAACTCGATCGCGTCATGGGAACACTCAATGCCGCCGATTCCGCTGATGGAGACGTCCTGCGGCAGGCCCAATGCGAGCTGACTCACCATCCGGAGAGCAATCGGCCGCACGGCCTGGGAAGAGTAACCGCCGGGCACGGTGTGCCCTTCAACCGTCGGCATGGGTCGCAGCGTATTCAGGTCCACGCCAATCACGGAGAGAATGGTATTGATTGCCGAGATGCCAACTGCTCCGCCGCGCACAGCGGCGAGTGACGGTTCCTTGATGTTGGTGATATTTGGCGTCATCTTCGCCCACACCGGAATGTTTGATACCTCTGTGACCCAACCGGTAACCTCTTCCGTCAGATCAGGATGTTCACCCATTTCCGAGCCCATCTTGCGCTCGGTCATGCCGTGGGGGCAGGAGAAGTTCAGTTCAAAGGCATCAACGCCGGTATCCTGGACCATGCGCGTCAACTCCTGCCAGCGTTTCTTGTCAAACTCTTCCATGATCGAAGCGATCAGAATATGCTTCGGGTACTCTTTCTTGACCTGGCGAAATTCTTCAAGCCACACGTCAATCGGCCGATCTGAAATCAACTCGATATTCTCGAAGCCGATGACTTCGCCTGACGTCTTTGACCGCAGTTTGCCATAGCGCGGCACTACGTTTACGACCTTGGCTGACTCGAGACTTACTGTCTTCGCCACGGCCCCGCCCCACCCCGCTTCGTACGACTTGGCGATAACACGGGCGTTTGTACCTGGCGGACCTGACCCCAGCAGGAACGGGTTCGGGAAGGTCATACCGTTAACTACTATCGAGAGATCCATCTGGTTAACTCCTAGGGAAAAGTTTCGAGTTTCGAGTTTCGAGTTTCGAGTTTTCCGATGTGTTGGTTCGTGAATGATAAAGGCCGTCGCTCTGAATTCGCATCAGGCAATCCAAACTCGAAACGCTAACTCGAAACTCGAAACTCGCATTTAGTCTGCCACCAGCGCGCCGTAACTATCGGGCCGCCGATCACGGAAGAATTGCCAGGTGTTGCGTACTTCACGAATCTTGTCGAGGTCGAGGTCGGCGACCAAGAGTGCATCCTGATCGCGTGGCGCCTCTGCGATAAACTGACCGCGCGGATCGCAGAAGTAACTCTGACCATAAAACTCACCTATGTCCCAGGGCTGTTCGTGACCCACGCGATTGATGGCGCCAATGAAATATCCGTTTGCTACCGCATGCGCCGGTTGCTCAATTCGCCATAAGTATTCAGAAAGCCCGGCCACGGTGGCCGACGGATTGAAAACGATCTCGGCTCCATTGAGACCGAGTGCGCGAGCACCCTCAGGAAAGTGCCGATCGTAACAAATGTAAACGCCGATTCGCGCGAAAGCTGTATCAAATGCGGGGTAGCCCAGATTGCCCGGGCGGAAATAAAACTTTTCCCAGAAGCCGGGATTGACGTGTGGAATATGGTTCTTTCGGTATTTCCCGAGATACTTACCATCCGCATCGATCACCGCGGCGGTGTTGTAGTAAACGCCGGTGATCTCTTCTTCATAGATTGGGACCACGATAACCATCCCATGATTCTTTGCGACTTCTTGCATCAACCGCACGGTCGGTCCGTCGGGAATCTTTTCGACCGCCTCATACCAACGTGTTTGCTGTTCAGCACAGAAGTAGGGCGTTGTAAACACTTCCTGCATGCAAAGTATTTGCACCCCCTGTTCAGCGGCCTTTTCGATGAAGCCCAGGTGCTTCTCGATGTTTAAGCGTTTAATGTCTTCGATGGGCAAGTCGGTCGGCGCCGCATTCGTGCATTGAATTAGTCCGCATTTAACTGTACGTGGCATAAGAACTCCTCCAAGAGTCGGAAGTTTGCAGTCTGTAGTCGCCGGTTGTAAATCTCAGCCCGGGCCTTGAGACTCAAGGCTTCGGACTCTTGATTTCATGAGAACGTAATAGAAAACAAAGCCGAGCGCGAAGGTAACGAACCAAGCATAAGTATACAGTGTGTCAAGGAAATCTGGCGTGGCAACCTGGCCACCCGGGGTCATTGCCGCGCGCAAGAAGCCCGGCACTACCGGAGCAATAGCAAGCACCAGCCCGATTATGGCGCGAACATTGTAACCATTCGTGTAACTGTAAGGGCCATCGGGTTCAAAGAGACCAGCGAGATTAAGCCGTTGTTTTCTGAGCACCCAGTAGTCGCAAATCAAAATCCCCGCGATAGCGCCCATCAAGCCGGAATAACCAATCAGCCATGTGAAAATATACGCACCCATGGTGGCCATCAACTTCCACGGCATCATGATTACGCCTATCAACGCAGTGATTAAGCCGCCGGTGACATATGAGATGCGTTTTGGGTTCAGGTTAGAAAAATCATTTGAGGGCGACACAACGTTTGCTGCCATGTTAGTGGTCAACTGGGCGGCGAAGATTACCGCGGTTGCAAAGAGAATAATTGCTACGCTGTTGAAACGCTTCATCAGCTCAACCGGATTCGGAATCGCAACCCCGTAAATCAATAGTGTGGCGCTGGTCACCGCCACGCCAATAAAAGCAAACGCGGTCATCGTCAGCGGCAATCCCAGTGCCTGGCCCAACATTTGTGATTTCTGAGAGCGCGCGTAGCGGGTAAAGTCAGGAATGTTCAAGCTTAGAGTCGCCCAATAACCCACCGAAGCGGTCAATGCTCCTGGGAAAACATGCCAGAAATTATTGTGCTGTCTCTGTAGAGCGGCCGACGCATTCAGTACATGGCCCAATCCGCCGGCCCGCCAGGAAGCCCAGACGAGAAGAATCAAGCCGCCTGCAAGCAATAAAGGAGCCGACCAGGTTTCGAGGTGTTTGATGCCCTCGACGCCCTTCAAGATGATAAAGACTTGAATGCCCCAGAACAGGAAAAATGCAATCCAAGTATGTATCGCAACATTGAGAATGGTTGCGTCGCCGAGCAGATGTTCCCAGCGGGGAGACATAACGATGAAGAGGGCATCGATGGCGGTGCCACCAATCCATGTTTGAATGCCAAACCAGCCGCAAGCAACTATTGCTCGAAGGATTGCAGGTATGTTTGCTCCTCTCGTCCCAAACGCAGCCCGGCAGAGAACAGGAAACGAGACTCCATACTTTGTGCCCGCATGCGCGTTGAGGATCATGGGAATGAGGACGATCGTATTACCTAGCAGGATCGTGATCATTGCCTGCCACCAGTTCATGCCGGCTTCAATGAAGCCCCCTGCGAGCGTGTAAGTGGTAATTACAACGCTCATTCCGATCCAAAGAGCCGCTATGTTCCAAGTCGACCAGGTACGCTCTTTGATTGTTGTTGGAGCGAGATCCTTATTCCAGAGGGAACTTCGTGAAACGTCCTTCGTTAGTTCGACGAAGTCGCGCTGAGTAGCAGCGATGTCGGGAGAATAGTTGATAGCCATGCAAAGAGATCCGGTCTGAAGCTACTTTAGTTCGAAACTAACAATCACTCGGGCGGTTATGGAGATTTGTCCTAACGCAATAGTGCTTTCATCATCTGAACTGCTGCCGCCAACCCCAGTGCTAAAGTTGGCGGCGTTTGATGCGTTGCGACCGTAGTTCAAACCCTCCTCGGATATCGAGTAAGCCTTGCCGATGCTTTGTCCAATCTCGCGCGTCAGCGCAGTTGCCTTTTCCTGAGCGGCTTTGATCGCCATCGCGCGAGCTTGATCTTTATACTTCCTAATCTGCGTTGTGCGAAACTCAACATCAGAGATGCGTGTGATGCCTGACTTGAAAATGTCGGCGAGCAGCTCCTCTGCTTTGCTGACGTCTCGGAGGACGATTGCGATCCGCTTCGTGACCTCATAACCCAGAAATATCCTCGGCTTTCTAGTTGCCTCTTCGTCAGAGTATCGCTCGTCCAAACTAATGTGGCCGGTCTGCAAGAGGTTGGCGGGTACTTGATACTTCCGACCAAGCGCCAGGACCTTCTTGACGATCTCGTCATTTCTTGCCTGGGCATTCAACAGGTCCTTGTCTACTGTGACGGCAGACATTGTGAAAACCGCTTCGTCAGGCACGACCATGATCTCCGCCTGACCGGAGACGGTGATCAATGGACGGTCAACTGCGTCCTGCGCGAAAACGGGAAGAGCTGCAAAGAAAACCAACAGGGCCGCTAGCATTGGTCGTTAATCTCCTGGAGATTTCTGAAGGCCTAAAGCAGGCCGCCATAGTAAGCCAACCGGAGTTGTGGCTACAAGCGTTTGGGCTGATATCCCGGAAGGTTCATGCTGGTTGAAGAGGATCAGCCTCGCCTTTCCCGTTAGGCCCCACCTAGAATCGGATGCTACGCGGGTACAAGACATCTTGCTTCCGGCTACGCCACCTGATGTGCGGAATGGCTTCGCCTTTCCGCAATGACCAACCTAGAATCATGAGGCTACGCCTCATGCATATCATCTCGAGAGATACACCGGCTCTGTACATTACCGCTGTGGCCAAGGACCGCCTTCCGGTATTTCGGACAGACGCGATTAAGATCATTACTTGCAACGCCCTCAACGAAGCGCGCGAGTCCGGCGGCTTCTCAATCTATGCCTATGCAATTATGCCTGACCATTGGATCGCTTGGAGGAAGAGGCGTAGCCTCATGAAGTAGATAAAGCTGACCGGAAAGGCGTAGCCATTCCGCACATCAGGCGGCAGAGCCGGACGTAGGCTTTCGCATTCCGGTCAGATCGTTCTTTTGGACCGCGTCCCACAAGATTTCCTGCTTTCGGCTCCGCCACCTGATGTGCAGAATGGCTTCTACATTGCGACGCAGGTCCCGCGTTTCAGGAAACGACCGTCGCCAGGTTTGCCTTTGTAGTCACCATTGTCAATTACCACCTTGCCGCGCGAGAGCACAGTTTCCACCACGCCTTTGATCTTCTTGCCCTCGTAGGCGTTGTAGTCGACATTCATATGGCTAGTTGCGAGACTCAGGGTTTGTTCTTTATTGGCATCGAATATGACCAGGTCGGCGTCTGACCCGACAGCGATCGTCCCTTTCTTTGGAAACAAACCAAACATCTTTGCGGCTGCTGTCGACGTCAGCTCGACGAAACGATTGAGGCTGATCCGATTTTCAACTACGCCGCCGTTGTAGATGAGGGGTACGCGATTCTCAACGCCCGGTGCGCCATTCGGTATCTTTGTGAAGTCGCTAAGACCGAGTTCCTTCTGCTCTTTCATGCAGAATGGACAATGGTCCGTGGAGATGACCTGCAGGTCGTCCATCTTCAAACCCTTCCAAAGCTCAGCCTGATTCGATTTGTCGCGAAGCGGCGGCGTCATTACGTATTTCGCGCCATTGAATCCCGGCTCGTCGTAGTTATCCAGCGAAAGGAAGAGATACTGCGGGCACGTTTCGGCGAATGCTGGTATACCTCGATCACGAGCCTGCCGAACCTGATTAAGCGCGTCGGCACATGACAGGTGAACGATGTAAACAGGCGACTCGGCCATTTCGGCGATTGCGATTGCCCGGTGCACGCCTTCAGCTTCGGCGATTGTCGGACGAGTCAGCGCATGAAACTTGGGTGCAGTATGACCTTTCGCCAGAGCGTGCTTGATGATCTCGTTGATGACTATTCCATTTTCTGCGTGCATGCAGATCAGGCCGCCACGTTCGCCTGCGGCAGACATGGCCCGAAAGATTGTCGCATCGTCAACCAGGAAAACGCCGGGATAGGCCATAAACATCTTGAAACTCGTGACGCCCTCGTCCATGGCTGTATGCAGCTCTTCTATCTGGCTGTCTTCCAGTTCGGTCGTAATCAAATGAAAGCCATAATCAATTGCAGTCTTGCCTTCGGCTTTTTTGTGCCAGTTATCGATGCCCTGGATCAGTGACTCGCCCTTGTATTGCACGGCGAAATCGATAATTGTTGTTGTCCCGCCGTGGGCCGCGGCACGTGTCCCAGTAAGAAAGTCATCGGACGATTGCGTGCCGCCGAAGGGTAGTTCCATGTGGGTATGGGGATCGATGCCTCCGGGAATAACGAGTTTACCGGTTGCATCAATCACGTTATCTGCTTGAATCTCAAGCTTCGCCCCGATGACGGAAATGAGCTCGTCTTCAACCAGGATGTCGGCTTTGTAGTCATCTGTGGCCGTGATAACGCGGCCGCTACGGATTAGGGTTTTCATTTATGTGTCCTTCGCTACTCTTCGCGGCTCTGCAGATTTGGCTTTGCAGTTTGCTTATATTTTGCGTTTGCTTCCAAGCGGTTCGCTCAGAAAGTCGGCTAGCACCCATTCGGCTATGCCGTCTGATGTGCGGAATGGCTCCGCCTTTCCGATCAGCTCGCTCTACTTCCTGAGGCTACGCCTCTTCCTCTAGCCGAGTGAAATTCCATGCTAGCAACCCGGCTGTGCCGCCTGATGTGCGGAATGGCCCCGCCTTCGCGCACTCAAAATAGTGTTCTTCGCTCCATAGGAGCGAGATGTTTATAGCCAACGCACTCTAAATAAATATTCTTCGCTCCATAGGAGCGAGATGTTATTCGAAGAAGTCGAAAACGTACTTGTCCTCAAAGGCGATGTCAAACTTCCTTAGCAAACCTAGGTACTCATTCTTGAACGATCTTCGGCGATGATGCTTTTCCTGATTCTGAATGTAGGAAATGATTGTATCAAGTTGCGAGTGACCATAAGAGAACGCGCCATAGCCTTCCTGCCAGCTAAAGTTTCCACGAACCCATCTCTTTTTGTTTACATGGACTGTTGAGTCGGCTTTGATATCTCTTACGAGATCGGCCAGGGCCATCGCAGGTTTGAGTCCAATCAAAATGTGAATGTGATCCGGCATGCCGTTGATAGAGATTAACTTCTGTCCCTGATTTCTGACAATTCCCGAAATGTATTTGTAGAGGTCTTCCTTGAATGCTGGTTTGATAAGGGACTGCCGTCCACTAACCGCGAACACGGTTTGAATATAGATTTGCGAAAAGGCATTTGCCATAAAGCTCACACTTTCTGCTCTTCTTGGAGCGAGTTGAGAAAACCGGGTGGATCAACATTTTCGCTCCTAGCGGAGCGAGGTCGATTTTGAGAAGCGGGCGTCTATAAACATTTCGCTCCTAACGGAGCGAGGTGGATTTGAGAAGCGATGGGTTCTATAAACATCTCGCTCCTAACGGAGCGAAGAGCAACGCTCTTAAAATTATTCTCGAGGGTGAGTAGGGATGATTCAGGAGAGAAGAGTTTTGCGCAACCCCAACCGACACATCGGGTGACCAAACGAAAAGCAAGAGATCTTGTGCCCGGCCTCATGATTCTAGGTTGGGCATTACGGAAAGGCGAAGCCATTCCGCACATCAGGCGGCGGAGCCGAAAGCAAGAGATCTTGTACTCGTAAAAGAGGTGAACTCGTAGAAGAGGCGTAGCCTCATGATTCTAGGTTGGGCATTACGGAAAGGCGAAGCCATTCCGCACATCAGAAGGCAGAGCCAAACACAAGATGTGTATTTACAAAGCAAGCAATAAGAAATCTTCAATGCTCGCCTAGCCAGCGAAATCGTCCACACAAAAAAGGCGGCTGGAACCAAAAGGAACCAGCCGCCCTTTATTGCTGCTAAATCGGCGCGTCAGTTATTGCAACTCAGACGTCAGTATGGCGCCGTTGAGTTGCGTTAGTACCGCGCTGATCTTCACTACTTTTCGCGAGTCTTTTGCAATCCAAACAGTCGTCTTGTCAGCGTCGTTGTCGGCAGAAGTGATCTCGACTTTGTAAGCATCAAACGGTCCGGCCGGAACCGTCACATTTTCAACGCCTACAACCTTCAAGTTCTTTAACTCCAGCTTCTGCTTTTGCAGATCCATGTTACGGAAGCTCGTTGCGTATCCTTCGGCAAGAGGCAACGTTGCAAGTACATCATAGTTTCCGGCGCCATCACCGAAAACGGCCCCGCCAAGATCAACGGCAATGGGCTTCGACTGACCATTCATGGTCACCGTTCCGCTCGCCTTGTTGTCCTTGAAGTCGATGTCAAATACCACCGGGCCTTGTTTGTACACGCGGTGCTTGAGAACAAGCGTGCCTTTCTCGATATTTGACGTGTCGGTGATATCACCCTGTGGCGTACCTACCGTTTCAGTCACGACCCACACGCCATTCTCTTCCTTCGTTTCGGTCTTCACGGTCAGTGGAATCGTCTGGCCGCCAAATGCGATCGAAGCGGCATAGTTGGCACTGCCGGCGCGTAGATCCACGGCAGGCTTCGGTGCACTGGCAGCAACCGCCTCCGTTTTCTTTGGCAGCGTCACCGTAGCCACGTCGACCGAGATCTCCTTAAGTCTTTGGGCAATCGCCGGCGTCATCTGCTCCTGATAGCGGCCCCCCAAATGCTTAGCAAGAAACTTCTCGGTTGTTGCAAACATGGCCATATTGTTAATGGACCGGGCAAAGCCGTGACCCTCATCAGGCGCGACGAGATATTCAACCGGATAGTTCCGATCGCGCAAGGCAATGACAATCTGATCCGCCTCGCGCTTATTAACGCGCGGATCGTTTGCGCCCTGAATTACCAGCAGTGGAGTCTTTATCTTGCTTGCATGATTTAGCGGCGATTGCCGTTCGAGTTGCGCTCTTCCTTCCGGTGTTGAGGGATCGCCCATGCGCGAATAGAACAGCTTGCGAATCGACTCCCAGTAAGGCGGAATGCTCTCCAGCAGAGTAGTGAGCTTTGAAGGCCCGACAATATCGACTGCGGCTGCGTAGACATCGGGTGTGAAGGTGACACCTGCCAGCGTGGCATAGCCGCCGTAGGAGCCGCCCATGATGCCGATGCGTTTCGGATCGGCAATTCCCTGGGCGACCAGATACTTGGCGGCCCAGGTTACGTCGTCCTGCATTTTGTCGCCCCACTGCTTATTCCCTGCGTCGATGAACTTCTTGCCGTAGCCTGTAGAGCCGCGGAAATTCGGTTGCAACACCGCATAACCGCGATTTGCCAGAAACTGCGCAAAGCTGTTGTAACCCCAGGAATCGCGGTACCACGGGCCGCCATGCGGCACGATAACCGCCGGGAGATTCTTCGCCGGTAGACCCTTCGGCAAAGTGAGATAGGCAGGAATCTCGAGCCCGTCAGAAGACTTGAAGCGGACAGCGGTCATCGGGGACAGATAAGAGCGATTGAGCTGCTCACGAATCCGATATTGCAGCGTCAACTTTTTCGTCTGCCGATCAAAAAGGTACCGCTCACCGGGTTCAGTGTCGCTGTTTGCCACGATCAAAAAGAGCCGCTCATCCTTCGTGCCGTTAACAAAGCCAATCTCCCTACCCGGCAACTTCTTCTGCAGCAGCTTGTAATCGGCTTCGAAGGATTTGTCTTTCCAGTAGATTCGCTGGCGTTCATCGTCGTATGAAGTGGCGATAAGTTCATCACTTACTTCCGAGAACGAAGCATTGCCAAAGTCAACATGATTCATGGGATCGGATTCCACCAACTCTTCTTTGCCGGTAGCCGGATCGAAGAGTTCCAGTCGCGTTAGATCAACGTTAGCGCCTTTGTTAGTTTCGAAATAGACCCGCTGTCCGTCTTTGTGGTAACGGATGGGTCCGCAACTCTCAAACACGCTGCAGCTGTAAACCTTGGTGAAACCCGTATCATCCACGCGCAACACTTCCGTGTCACCGTTGTCTGCAGACCGGGTCGCCAGTCGCAATTTATCTTTCAAATCAAAGACCCAGTTGGTGATGCGTTCCGTGTTTTTGCGAATCAGCGTGCGCTCGCCGGTGGAGATTTTTACTTTGTAGAGATCGTGCCAGGCAGGGTCGCGATCATTTAGTCCGATGTACATCGCATCGGGTTCACTACGTGGCACGGCATAAATCGCGGCGCGCACACCCTTTAGATCGGTCAGATTGCGGGCTGCAGGTACGTCCTCGCCGGCGGCCGGACTGTCGGCCGGGTTAACCGCGTATACAAGATAGTTTTCGTCCCCGGCTTTATCCTGGGCAAACAAAATGTATTTGGAGTCGCGGCTCCAGAAATATTGTGTAATTGGTCGGGACTTGTCGGCCGTAATGGGTTTCGCGGCGTCGAATGGTTCTTCAGTCTTCTTAACCCAGACATTTCGAGTGCCCTTAAAAGGCTTTACGAAGGCTATGAATTTTCCGTCTGGAGAAAGCTGGGCGCCGGAAATCTCCGGGTCGCCGAAGAACAGCTCGCGATCGATTATTGGGGGCTGCTGGCCAAATGCCGCGCGCGGCGATGCTATTGCCAGCAGGCCAACACAGAGGACGGCAAACACAAATACAAGGGATTTGCGGGAAAAACTTGTCATAGAACCTCTTTTCATTCGTTGGATGGGAATTGAGTATTTGAAACTGAATTGACTAGTACGTGTTAGGGAGCATTAGGGTTTCACTGGAAAACCGGCGGAAAAGCTCGTGTTGGCTCAGTTTGGCTATTAGTCGCTTGAGATAGCGACGCGCCTCGTGGCTGTGACAGGAATTCCATTGTTGTTTTCAGATTCGCGGCCATTAGTTCAGAGACGCAAGCGACGCATCGAGAGCCTCGATCAGCTGGTCAACATGATCGTTTGAAGAGTTGAGCATCAGGCCTGTTCGGATCACATTGCCGTAAAGACCGCCCTTGCCGATAAGCACGCTCCGGCGTTTAGTCTCTTCGAGAACTCTCGCTACAGCCTGCGGTGCCGGTTCCTTTGTTTCGCGGTCCTTCACGAGTTCCAGGCCCTGCATCAGTCCCATGCCGCGCACATCACCGATAACTGGGTGTTTGTCCTTCAGCTCCTCTAAACGTTGGCGGAAATATGCGCCTACCACGGCGGCGTTCTTTTTCAAATCCTCCTCTTCGATTACGCGAATAACGGCTAGAGCGGCTGCCATTGAGACAGGGTTGCCACCAAAGGTCGAGAAAGTCAGGCCCGGAAACTTGTCCGCCACTTCCGGCGTGGCCACCGTGATTCCGACTGGCACTCCATTACCAAGACCCTTTGCGGAGGTGATAATGTCCGGTTCGACGTCCCAGT
>DATBRN010000101.1:0-4875 GCA_036560225.1 Pyrinomonadaceae bacterium
CGCCTCTTCCCCATCCCTAACGACGTACATCAAATTAACGAGCTTGGCGTCTACTAAAGCCTCCTGCTCAAGTAAAATGTCATCTTCGTTATCTTCGACGAGCAGGATGTCCATTGGTTGAGTGTTCATTTATTGTTGACCCCCTTCCAGATCTTCAGCGTGACCGAATGTAATGATAAATTCCGACCCGCCCCCTTCACGCGGATTTACCCAGGCGTGGCCGCCATGCCGGGCGGCAATCTGCTCCACTATCGCAAGCCCCGCGCCTGTTCCTTCGACATCTCGCCCCACTGCCCGCTGGAAGAGCTGAAAGATACGCTCTGCGTGCTCGGGCGCTACTCCGGGACCGCGGTCGCGAACGGCGATACCGATCACATCCCGCGCAGAACCATCTGGCTTATAGGGAGCTATTTCGACGTCAGGCGGTTCACCGTCGCGAGTAAACTTAAGCGCATTTGCGATTAGGTTATATAGCGCTTGGGTAGCCCAGGTCTTGTCCACGCGAATTCCCTGAAAGTCTTTTGCGACCCGAATTTGGGCATTCGTAGCGCTGATCTTTCCCTCGAGACGCCGTAACGCCTCAAGCACGATTGTCTCGCCTTCGATTTCCTCGCTTGGCGCTTCCATACGTTGCGAGCGGGAGAGTGTTAGGATGTCATCAAGGAGGCGGTTTAATCTTTGGGCGCCCTGGATAACGCGCCGCAAAAAGTCCTGGCCTTTCTCATCAAGCCCATCCTTATACCGCTCGTATACGATGCGCGAGAAATTCTCGATTGCCCGCAACGGCTCTCTAAGATCATGCGAGGTAACATAGAGCAGTGTTTCAAGGTCTCGATTCTTGGCTGCAATTTCCGCTCGTGCTCGGCCTCTTTCGGCGATTTCACGTTCCAATCCAGCATTGAGCCGCGACAATTCTTCCTTCTGTCGCGCCATGACATCCAGCAATTCATCCTTGTGCTCGTTAGATTTTTTCAGAGCGACTGCCTGACGCTTGATCTCCTCCAAAAGCCCAGCGTTTTCCAAAGCGATGCCGCTGCCGTTCGCGAGTTGTTGAAGCAGATCGACTTCTTCTTGAGTGAAGTTCCTCGGCTGATAAGTTAACGCCCTCAGCACGCCTATAACCTCTCCGCCTCTTGAGAAAAGCGGAACGCCGACGTAGCCGCGTACGCCCACATTTTTCATTGTGGTGCCGGTGGGAAGATCAGTACGAAGCAAATCCGGAATCACGAGCGGCTGGCGATGCTGCTGGATCCAGCCGGCAGGACCGCGACCCGTTCCAGAGCGGCCGGACGTAAGCAGGTGGGGATCTATCCCTGCAATGCCTGTAAGTTTCCATTGCCCTTCTACCAAAACCCGCACATCCGATATATCGGCTCTCAGTATCCCCCGTATTTTTTCCGTAAGCTCTTTGAGCAAGCTATCAATATCGAGTTGCATGACATCTTCATTGAGCTGTTTGAGAAGTGCCTGGATCTCTTCCTTGCTCTTTAAATCTTTGTTAGCTGTCTCTAACTCGACTGCCTGCTTCCTCGTCCGCTCATAGAGTTGACAATTATGAATCGCTATAGCGGCTTGGCTTGCGAGCATGGATAAAAACTCAATGTCACTGGGTGTGAAATCACGCGCTTCTCTCGTAAGACACACTAGCACCCCCAGTACTTCTCCTTTCACTACCAACGGTGCCCCAAGGTATGAGACAAGTCCCTGTTTGCGGTAAAATTCAGGGTCTAGCGTCCGTGAATCTGTTTGAACGTTGCGCGCAATGACAGGGGCCTTGCTCGCGATAGCCTCCTTGACGAGCGCTGGTGTATCGCGTAATTTTCGCGCCTTCCACTCAATTTCGTCTAGATTTCGGCTGGCCGCCCGTTCCAAAACTCCGCTCTCGTGATTTACGAGCCAAATCTGGACAGCCGAGTACGGCAAAAACGCGTCTATTTTTTCCATCAACACGTTTAACGTGTTTTGAAGGTCCAACGTGGAGGCTACCGCCATGTTGATTTCATGCAGCGCGTCGAGCCGTGCCTTGGCGACTTCTTGTTGCAACTCCGTTGAGCTATTTCGCATATTTCCGATCACGAGGACCAAGCGTCCGGTTTTTTTTCAAAGTTTATTTGGTAAATCATTACCTCAGCCTGTGCGATGAATTTTTCGATGGTCTGTCCTAATTTCAGAACCGAAGTGGTTTTAGTTAAGTACTCTACAGCCTCGCTTTTATCGCCTGCGTTCCACATATATTCACGGACAAAGGCTGAAAACGATTTCTAGACTTAGCTTGCGTGATAAAATCGTAACGCCTCGACTCTGGGCAGCGTTGGAGGCAAGAAGTAAGCCAATGGTGATAGGCGAATGCTCGCTGCTCTACAACAATGAGTAATATCGCCGGGTTAGTTACAAGGACTATTAGCTGCCACTAACCAGTCGTCGTTTATTTTATGGCATGGAGAGGTAACGTATGTCCCGTGTTACCAATTTGTGTTAGCGCCGCAAATGAATTTCTTGGCACAACCGATGAGTGCAGCGCAAAATGAGCCTTTAGTTTCACGGGCACACCCTTTGCTCAATTGGCACTACTTAAGTCATACGGGCCTAAACTCCGATTGCGGTGGCAACCGTTTTGAAACGTGTGGCCATCAGAGGAGCATGCAAGATGAGTAAACGACTTCGCGTGCTAATCGTCGACGATTCCGAGGACGACACTGAATCGTTGGTTCGCGGTCTGACGCAAGGAGGCTTTGAACCGGAATTCGAGCGGGTGGAGACACCGGTGGCCATGGCCGCCGCGCTGTCCAATCAAACGTGGGATGTGATCATTTCTGACTACTCATTGCCGCACTTTAATGGTCTTGCGACGCTATCGGTTCTAAAGGAGAGCGGACTCGATATACCGTTCATCCTCGTTTCTGGCACGATCGGCGAGGATGTGACGGTCCTGGCGATGAAAGCTGGCGCCGACGATTATATGATGAAAGGTAACCTCCAACGGCTTACCAGCGCGATAGAACGGGCGCTTCGGGATGTAGAAGTCCGCAGAGAGCATAAGCGGGCTCAAGAGTGGCTCAAATACACGGCTCAATACGATCCACTGACCGATCTTCCAAACCGCAATCTGCTGTATGAGCGTCTTGAGCAGACTCTCTCTAGTAATAAGGCGTTTGCTTTGATGCTGATGGATCTGGATCGATTCAAGGAGATTAACGACACGATCGGACATCAGGCTGGCGACTCGCTATTACAACAGGTCGGACTTCGTCTCCAGGGTGTCGTGCGAAAAGCCGATACGGTGGCGCGGTTGGGTGGAGATGAGTTCGGAGTCCTGCTTTCAAGAGTGGACGGCGAAGCTGCCGCACTTACCGCAGAGCGATTGCTGAAAGCGTTCGAAACGCCTTTTGTGATCGGCGAGATCGCTCTAAATATGCAAGCCAGCATCGGCATTGCTTTATTCCCGCAACACGGAGCCGATAGAGATGCGCTCATGCGCTATGCAGATATCGCCATGTATTTAGCCAAAGGGTCCGGCGGTGGTTACGCGGTCTACTCTGCGGAGCGCGATTCGTATAGCACTCAACGTCTCGCGCTAATGGCCGATCTACACCGCACCATAGACCAAAAGCAATTATTTCTGGTCTATCAGCCAAAGATGAGTCTGCAGACCGGCGCTATTACCGGCGTAGAGGCACTGGTACGTTGGCAGCATCCCAAAAGCGGATTGATCCCTCCGGATCAGTTCATCACGTTGGCGGAACGGAGCGGTTTTATCAAACCTCTCACCGTGTGGGGACTAGAAGCTGCTCGCAGTCAATCCCGATTGTGGAGTGACGAAGGAATAGACGTGCCGATCAGCGTGAACCTCTCAGCGCGCACGCTGCACGACGGAAATTTTCCCGGTCGTGTTAAGGATCTGCTCGATAGCCATGGGGTCGCTCCAGAGCAGCTGGAACTCGAAATCACTGAGAGCGTTATCATGGTCGACCCCGCCCGTGCTTTGGACATTCTTACTCGGTTGAGCCATATGGGAATCGCCCTTTCCATTGACGATTTCGGCACCGGATATTCGTCTCTTTCGTATCTCAAAAAACTCCCGGTGAATGCAGTCAAGATCGACAAATCCTTTGTTATTAACATGACCGACGACACCAACGATGCGCAAATCGTGCGCTCGACCATCGACCTGGCTCACAATCTCGGTCTCAAGGTCATCGCCGAGGGAGTAGAAAGTAGTGAAGTCTGGGATCGACTGCTCGCGTTGGGGTGCGATGAGGCACAGGGCTACTACATGAGCCGGCCGCTACCAGCCTCTGAATTGACTAAGTGGATGTTTAATTCTCGGTGGCGTTTGGCAAATGCAAATCGAGCGATGCACACTAATTTAGAGTTGGAGTTATAGAATTAGTGATGGCGATTTTTGCAAGCAGTTTAATCAAAACATCAAAGGAATCGACGTCATGGTCAAAGGAATCAAAAAACAAGGCTCCGCGGGCTAGCAGCAAGACTGGCTTTGTCGCGCCTCGCTCGAAACCGGAAAAAATCAGAATATCTCTTCTGCTCAAAAAGCTGAATGAACGGCGCGATATGGAAATTTCGTCACGGCTCATACTCGTGGGCGACCTCACGCATAATCTTGTTAGAAAGCGGGCAAGAATAAGCCACACTAACTCGAGTTGCGGGCGACAGTCCCAGTGCCGGCGTTCATCCGAATCTCACCAAAACATTAAACTTCGGTGAAGGATTAATCTTCACTTTTGTGTTGGGGTTAGTAGTCACTCGGCCCGTGTGTCTCACCTGTGAAACAATCGTGCGATTTTTCAGGGTAGCTCAAGTATTTCGCCGACCCAAAGTGAGAGACAAATTTTCTTCATTTTCAGAGGTTTTCTCTCG
>DATBRN010000102.1:0-3172 GCA_036560225.1 Pyrinomonadaceae bacterium
GCGTGGCTCGGGCGAGATGAAAGAAAGCGCCATTACAGAACAGGGAGCGGTAGCGACCTGATACAACACTCAACCTGGGATCAAGGGGTTTCATTATCGTGCGAGTCGCAGCGACCCCGACTAGCCGCTGTAAGCAATACTTGAGTGTAGTGTCAGGGCGCTATCGCTGTAATCTCATACACGCTCAAGTTTTATTCTTATAGCGGATTGTAGTCGCTGCGAGTCGCACCATAAGGCAACTGTGGGTTGCAGGTTGTGTGTTGTATCAGGTCGCTATCGCTCCCTGTTCTGTATTCTTATTGCCGTTTCCGAAAAAGATCCTGGCGAAATGCGGGCCATGCGTCATACAAATAAAGCGCAAAGGGCAACCACCAGATCAAATCGTTCGTGAGTGACAAGACAATCGTCGATCGCGGCCATGTTTCGCTCCAGATCAGACGAATGAGTCCAATTGGGCCAAGCACCTTTCCAATTAGGCCGACCGCAGCCAGCAGCCATCCGCGCTCGGGAACCCGTGCTACCTCCAGATAGATAATCCCATATAAGCCCACCACCATGCCGAGGCAGGCGAAAATCTGCGGGTGGTTCTGCAAAGGCAAACCAGAGAAGCGAAACAACCACTGCGGATCCCAAACTGAATAAAGGCCCCAGGCAATGTTGTAGATGCCGGCAGCGCAAAAGACGAAGCGATGGACTTTCCGTCGCGGTAGCTGTCTGCCGGAATTCATCGTTTCTCGTGAGCCTGCGAAGCAGGCGTCAGGTCCAGCATAGGACGCGTCCGCTTCAAAGGAAGATGCAAGTTATATCAATTCCTTAGAGAGTGAATTGGCGCCGGGATCCGGCCGCCGCGGCGAATGAAGTCGGCACTGGAAAACGCGTTCACTGCCATAATCGGTGCGCTGCCAAGCAGGCCGCCAAACTCCACCATCTCGCCAACCTCACGACCCGGAACCGGAATGATGCGCACAGCCGTTGTCTTGTTATTCATCACGCCGACCGCCATTTCATCCGCAATGATTGCCGCGATCGTCTCCGCTGAAGTTGAGCCAGGCACTGCTACCATATCGATGCCGACCGAACAGACGCTGGTCCAGGCTTCGAGTTTGTCGAGCGAGAGCGCGCCCACGCGTGCTGCTTCGATCATGCCGGCGTCTTCTGATACCGGAATAAAGGCGCCGCTCATTCCGCCCACCGACCCACTCGCCATTGCCCCGCCCTTCTTCACAGCGTCAGTAAGCAAAGCGAGTGCGGCGGTCGTGCCATGAGTTCCAGCTCTTTCGAATCCCATCGCCTCTATTATGTTGGCAACCGAATCACCCGGCACCGGCGTTGGCGCCAATGACAAATCAATGATGCCGAATGGAATTCCGAGACGGCGCGCGGCTTCGCGGCCCACCAGCTCGCCAGCGCGCGAAAGTTTGAACGAAAGCTTCTTAATGATTTCAGCCAACTCCTGCAACGGTAGATCCGCGGCGGCGTGTCTCACGGCGTAGTTAACGACGCCCGGGCCGGATACGCCCACATTAATGACTGCGCCTGGCTCGCCCACGCCGTGAAAAGCGCCGGCCATGAAAGGATTGTCTTCAACGGAATTTGCAAAACAGACAAACTTTGCACAGGCGATGCCGCCTTCGTTGCTGGTTCGTTCCGCTGCTTCCTTGATGATGATTCCTACCTGACGCACCGCGTCCATGTTTATCCCGGCACGAGTAGTGGCCACGTTCACCGAGGAACATAAACGTTTGGTTGTCGCGAGAGCTTCCGGAATGGAGTTGAGAAACTCGCGCTCAGAGTCGGTGGCGCCCTTGTGAACAAGCGCAGAATAACCGCCGATGAAATCCACGCCCACCGCTGCGGCCGCTTCATCGATGGCGCGTGCAAGAGTAATCGGATCGCCGCTTGAGCCCTCCGTAATCATCGACACGGGGGTGATCGCGATCCTTTTGTTTGCGACCCTTATGCCGAGTTCGTCCCCGATCTCATCGACAGTTAGAACCAGGCGATCAGCGAAACGGTGAATTTTGTCCACTGCCCGTTCGGTAGTGCGAGCAATCGATTCGCTGGCGCAGTCTCGCAGGCTGAGCCCAAGCGTTACGGTGCGGACATCCAGATGCTCCATCTCGGTCATGGCGACTGTCTGGAGGATTTCTGCTTGCGAGTATTCCATTTTTCCTATTTGAGATCTGAGATCTCAGATCTCAGATCTCAGATCTCAGTTGATAAATTTATTCATCACCACAATCACCAGAAACAGCAGAAACAGAATGGCGGCAACAAGCACGAAGCGCAGGCTGGGATCGTCTCCAGCTTCGTCCAGCACGACGCTGGAGATCTCGCGCACCTTCTTGGCGCGATGAATGACATCGACTTCAACATCGCGGGCGAGTGTTGTGGCGCGCTGAATTTGGGCCCCTACCCCTCCCCGTGCCGTCTGGCCCGTCGAAGCTCTCGCTGCTTTAGGCGGTGGGGCTTTTACTTCCGCATCCGTATGATTTTTCAGTTCCGGGTTTTGCGTGGCGGCTCCGGAGTCGGAGTGCGAATCGTTACTTGATTCGTGCCGTCTTTCAATCAACGTTTCCGAGCCGAGCTCGGTCTTCGGTTTGCTTATAGCCGCAACACCTTCGGAATTTGTTTGGTTCGCTTGTGAAGTGACTGGGGTGGTTGAAGCTTGAGGCTCTTTGGAATCTCGCCGTTTTGACTCATTCCCACACTGAGGACAGAAAAATGCCGCCTCGCGAATTGATGCGCCACACTTGGGACATCGTCGAGCAATTTCGGGTTCAGACATGATGAGAATTTCGAATTGCGGATTGCGGATTAGAATTTCGAATTTGACGCACCTCTGATCGCCTTCTAGATTGGAGTGTACTTCGGGCTATCAATTCAGTGCCCGTCCGATGCTTTTCAAATTCGAAATCCGAAATCCGAAATTCGAAATTCCTAAATGCGGTGCATCGCGTTAAAGAGGTCTTCGCGTTGCGCGTAAATGCGAACGCCCAGTTTTTCACCTTGGCTGCGGAGTCGCTCTTTTAACGCGGCCGCGCTATCTCGCGCGCGCGCCGTATTGGC
The DNA here is from genome assembly GCA_036560225.1 of Pyrinomonadaceae bacterium. Lineage (GTDB taxonomy): Bacteria > Acidobacteriota > Blastocatellia > Pyrinomonadales > Pyrinomonadaceae > PSRF01. The sequence goes on from DATBRN010000102.1 coordinate 3,070, forward strand.
AATAATCACCATCGCAAACTTGCCCTGGACGACTGTCTGGTTGATATCGACAATGCTGCAGCCGGCTTCGGCGAGAATTTTCGCTACGCCCGCCACGATACCG